>JAJYLK010000027.1 GCA_021787775.1 Actinomycetes bacterium
CGACGGCGATCTCATCGAGATTCTGTCCACTGCGGCAGAGTTTGAGAACCTCGGCGGCGATGACCTCAGCCTGCCCCCGGATGCCGGCTCCGGTCAGGACCCGTAGCGAACCCCCTGCCGGAAAGTCCGTCAGTTTCTCCTGGAAAAGGTTGCCGGCCAGATGTTCGAGCGCCGGGCTGCGGTCGCTTGCGGACGGCGCATCCAGCATCAGCGATTCGCTGCCAGCCAGGCTTGCAAGCCGGGTAAAATGCAGTGACGGTGCGGCATAGGCCGGAAGGCCGCTGGCGTAGGGCAACGTGACCAGGACTTCATCCGCGGTCAGCGCCAGCTGCTCGATCACGTCATGCTGCAGGGAAGTAAAATCCCAAAATCCATCAACGATCACCGCCCTGTGCGCCAGCAGGCCCGCATCTGCGGCCAGCGCCGTCAGGGCCCTCCTCTGCGCTCCTTCGGCATCGATGATCCCGGCATCGGCCAGTACCGCCCCGTATCGATCCAGCAGCCGGTAAAGGTCCTTATTGAGGCCTTTCCGCCATTCATCACCGCCCGCCCACGAGCGGAGAGTCTTGCCCAGCTGTTCGACGCCGATTCCCAGCGACGCCAGCTCGGCTGTGAGCTCTGAGAACGACCGCACGAAGCCGTCGAAGACGGACGAACCGGCGAGGCTGTGCAGCTGCGTCGAATCGATTACCGCACGCACGATCAGAAAGCGCTCGCCGGGGCTGATGATCCTGGCCCGCGCGCCGCTGGCATCCAGAATCCCGGCGCACAGGCCGTCGAAGGTCCCGACCTTGCCGCCGATGAGGACGCCCGGAGCGCCGCCGCTGCCAGCCGCGCGCAGAATCTCGCGGTGAAAGTGGCGCGCGTCCGGACCGCTGGGAGCGATGAACAACGGGTTGGCCCCTCGCGCGGCCGCGTCGAGGAAAGCCGCGACGGCGTGCGCCGTCTTGCCGGCGCCGTTTGGACCGCAAACAAGCCTAAGGGACAAAAGTATTCTCCTGCGAAATGATTTTCACCCGTGCCCCGGAAACAAACTGCAGCGCCGGCAGGGGACCAGGGAGCGGTTGCCCGCCATCTGTGACGCGGTACTGAATTATACGCCTGTCAACATCGCATGCGAAGCCGGCGCCGTCAGGACAGCCGCTCCCGGCCGCCAGAAGAACCTCTTCCTCGCCGAATGCGCCGGCGCGCCCGGCCCGGCCGGGTCTGGCTTCCCACGAAGCCTGCGTCAGCAGCAGCCAGTGGACACTGCCCAGCAGGCCCGCCACGAGGCAGCCCATCGAAAAGACAAACCAGAGACCGGACATCACAGCTGCATCCATCTTCTTCCCCAATCATCCGTAAGCGGTTAGAATCCTGGTGGAATAGTATCGGTTCGTCCGGACGGAAAAATTCGCCCCGGCGACTGGACTGCTGGCAGCAGGAAGGCGGCGCCATCTCTTCGGATAAAGGCAAACTTATCAGGCAGCTCTCGCTGGTCGCTTACCTGATGTCGGTCGGCCGCAGAAAAGCCAGCACCTGGGATATCCGCCGCAACGTGGAGGAGTACGCCGGCATGAGCGACCAGGCGTTCGACCGGCGCTTTTACGCGGACCGGAACGAACTGGCGCCGCTCGGCATCGACATCCTGAGTGACGCGGGCGAAGTCCAGGCGCACGCGGGCGGCTTTCCCGAAGGCACGCTTTACTGGCTGCCGCCCGAGAATTACTTTCTGCCTCCAGTGGAGTTTACGCGCGAAGAACTGTCGGCGCTGAGCTCCTGCCTGTGGCTGCTGGAAGGCCAGTTCGCCTACAGCGACGTCCTGCGGCTGGCGCTGCAGAACCTGGCGCTGGGCAGCGGCAATCCTCTCGAGGATCCCGCCGCCGATTACATCAACGTCAATCTCCTCTCCACCGGCTTCGACGCCGCCGCGGCCGACTGCCTCGCCAAGATCGACAAGGCTATCTCGCAGAACAAGACCATCCGCTTCGATTATCAGTCACTCGCGCGCGACGCGGCTGAAGAGCGGCACGTCGACCCCTACTGCCTGATGCTGACGCGGGGCGAATGGTACGTCGTGGGACACTCGCATGAACGCGATGGCATCCGCGTCTTCAAGCTGGGACGCATCCAGGGGAAGATACGCAACGCCACCAGGGCCGAGCATGATTTCACCGTCCCGGACGATTTTGACCGCCGGCGGTACGAGATCCTGGAGCCATGGCAGTTCGGCCGGCAACAGGGGACGGCGGAGATCCGGCTCTCGCCGCGGATCAGCTGGCTGGTGGAACGAAACCTGAACCGGGCCGGCGATTTTGAAGCGCAGGCTGGCGGCGGTTCAATCTTCAGGACCGCGTACTCCGACGAAGGGCGTCTGTGCGATCTCGTGCTGGGCATGGGCGCCGATGCCGTGATTGAGATGCCGGCCAGCTTGAGACAGTGCATGCGCGAACGCCTCGAGCAGTTGCAGTCGCTGCATGCGGGTGATTATCCCGAAGCCGGCAAGCAAACGCCGCCTGCCGCCGCCGCACCGGTTTCGCCGGCGGCGCCCCGGCAGGTGAAACCGGAGCGTTTCGCACGGCTGTCGACACTGGTAGCCTATCTGCTCGACCGGCTGGGAGACGAAGAGACTGCTTTCCTGCCTGCCGCGGAGGCATGCGCCGATCTTGGCTATGACGGCCTGGACTCCCTGGGCCGGGATCTGGATCTGCTGCTGCTGGTAAGCGTGGATGCCGGCGGCTATCTCGTGGAGGGATATATCGAAGGCGACCGCCTGCGTGTCGAGCGCTGCGTCTATGGAGACCTGCTGAAGCGGCCGGCCCGCCTGTCGCGGCTGGAGGCGCGCGCGCTGCTGCTGGCGATCGATCTGGTGGGTGGCTATCTGATTTCGGGCGAACACCGTTCGCTGCGGACGGCGCGCGAAAAAGTCCTGCGCGCCAGCGGACTGGACGAGCAGCGTTCCATCCTGGTGGTGGAGGCCCAGGGCAGGGACGCGGTCATGGCGGAGACGATCTTCCGCGGGCTCGAGGAGCACAGGCTGCTCGAAATCGAGCACCTGTCGGAGCAAAGCGAGCAGGCGCGGCGGCGCCAGATCGAGCCCTACCTGCTGACCAGGACCGGCGGCGACTGGTATCTGATCGCCTGGTGCCGCAGCGCCGGAGGCGAGCGGGTTTTCCGGTTGCAGATGATAAAAGAGGCGGTGCTGCTGGATGAGGTATTCACCCCACGCGACATCGATCTGGAATTCTACCGCGCCAATCCGGCGCTGCCCTCCGGCAGCGCAGCCCCCTGCCACGCGCGCGTGCGCTTCTCGCCCGCAGTCGCCCGGGTTGAAGCGGAGAAGAGGCCCGCGGCGGCACCCCAGCCCGGCGGCGGCCTCGTTGATGAGATCCCCTATTTTTCCCAGAACTGGCTCGTGCGCGAAATCCTTCGTTTCGGGGGCGAAGCGGTCGTGGAGTCACCGGCGGCGGCGCGCGCAGCGATTGCGCAGGAGGCGGCGCGACTGGCGGCGCGATATCGCTGATTTATGCGCGGGCGCCGAATGTCATTATTGCGCCGCGATTGTCAAGTTTGCTGTTTACGTTTCCATTCCCCTGGGCTACAATGAATCAGCGAGCCATCCGGCAGGCAGCTCCAGGCTTCACTCGAGCTTCCGGACACGGCCAAATGGATGGGGGATCAGGGAATTCGCGTCTTGTATTTAAAAGTGGCTGTCTTTTTCAGCATTTTGTTTTCGCTGGCAGTGGCGCTCCAGGGCGCTGCCTATGCCATCACTCCCGTGCAGATATCTTCCGGCTTCTACCAGGGGCGGGCAGATGTCAGCGGCAGCATGGTCGCCTGGAAAAGGAAGATCCAGCGCTCTGACGGCACGCAGGATTACGACATCTTCCGGCACGATCTGACCGACCCGCTGGGTGAGGCGTATAACTTAAACATCACCGATGCTCAACCAGGCGATCAGATCAACCCCGTGACCAACGGTTCCGACATCGTCTGGGAAGACTGGCGCTCTGGTCACGGAGACATCTACATGAGCTTCCTCGGCATCGAGCAGCCACTGGTGACCGCGCCCGGGAATCAGGGCGTCCTGAGCATCAGCGGCGATACGGTTGTTTATGTCAGCAATCCGGCAGATGCCAACCTGCCGATCACCGATCCCGGCAACAAGGTATATTACATCGATCTCAGTGACCGCGTGCCTCATCCGGTCGATAACGACCCGGCGGCGACCGGGGCCCAGTGGGAGCCCCGTATCAGCGGCAACCGGGTCGTCTGGATGGACTACCGCAACGGGAACTGGGACATCTATGAAAAGGACCTGCCCTCCGGTCCGGAACGCCGCTTGACCACTAATCCCGGAGATGATGAATTCCCGGATATCAGCGGCGACATCGTCACCTGGCGTTCATATCAGAATGGACAGTGGGACATCCACTGGATGAATCTGACCAACGGAGTCGAGCACGCCGCTACCAACGACCCTGCCTTCCAGGAATCCGTGCGGATCAGCGGCAGCCTGCTTGTATGGATGGACGGCCGCAGCGACCCGGATCCCGCCAGCCCCTCCGCCTACGATCTGTACATGGAGGACCTGAACACCGGCGTCCAGACAAAGATCGCCGACCGCAGCGTCTTGCCGGCATATCCGGCCATCGACGGCAACACGCTGGTATGGCAGGAGGCAAGCACGCGCATTATGGAGGCCCAGGTCCCCACAACCAGCGTAAACCTGTCACTCAGCATCCAGAATATCTATTGGGCTTCGGCCGCGGATTACGCCGGCCGGCTGCTTTCGATCCGCTACGCCATCTCGACCGCTCCGGATTCGGCCCCAGCCGGGTCGGTGCAGATTCTCGCCTCGCCGGCCACATCCGGGGTGATACTGGGCAGCTCCACGCCGGTGGCGGCAGGAGACATCCAGCCCGGACAGCAAACTGCCGCGGTGCTCAAGTACCTGGTGCCGGCGGGCGTTTCCTCGTTTGACACCACAGTCTACGCCAGCGCCCTGAGCGGCGACGGCGACCTGGTCTATTTCCCCGGACCGCCGGCGTAAGACAAGGCGCGCAGATACAGGCGCAGCAGGCGGCGGAACAGGATGCGGCCCGCGGTGCACAGCCGGCGCAGCCATTTCCGCCAGCCGGCCGCCGCGATCAGACCGGCGCGTTTCCTGCCGGTCACAGCTATCAGCCATCCGAAAGCCTGACAGGGAAGACTGCCGAACCTGACCGGCCGGCCGCCGATCGACATTCCCACCACCATCCCGAGGACCTCATCCCCGGTCAGCGGTTGGTCGGTGGTCCGGAGATTGTCCCCCATCGTCACCACCGCCGGTTTGTCATCGCGTATGGAGTTGCTGACGATGCGGTGGACGACGACGCTGCCGGAACTGGTGCGCGCCATGACGATCTGACCAGGCCGGAGCGCCTGGAAACGGCAGCCGGCCACGGCGATAGTTTCGCCTGACCGGATAACGGGATGCATGCTGGAGCCGCTGGCCTGAAACTGGAACACCCCGCCCCGGGCCAGCACTTCGGCGGCAAGAGCGGCAAGGTCGACGCTGCCGACGCGAGCGGCCGGTCCGGAAGCGGTGCTACCCCCCGCCAATGATGTTCCGGACATATTCGACCGCGTCCGGTTCTGGCACGAAGCCCATCTGATAGCCTGGCAATGCCTGCGCCAGGCCGGCGGCCAGACCGGTGCTGAAATTCATGCCCTCCTCGTTCCAGAAGGTGGGAAATGACCGGGCCATGAGGCGCGAGGCTACCTGGGCTGGCTTTAACCGGGAAGCGCTGTTGGCATCGGCATGTCCGATGAAGAAGACCGCCTTGAGCGGCACGCCGGCCGGGTCCGCCAGGCCGGCGTCACCATGCCACGGCGTGCCGTGGATCCAGAAACCGCCATCCCGCTGCGTGATGATGATGCGGTCATCGCTCAGGACCGTGACTCGCTCATCCGCGTCCCAGAGCCGCGAGAAGGTGCTCTTGCCCGAACCGGAGACTCCGAGAAAAAGAACGCCGGCGCCGCCGTCGCTGACGCCGCTGGCATGCACCTCCAGACCGTGGCCCCGGGCCAGCAGATTCACCGACAGCACCTCATCGAGAGGATAGGTGAAGGGGAAGTAACCCGGCAGTTGCGAAGTGACCGCGTTATCGGTATAAGTCGTCCCCGCGCTGAAATCCTCGTCGATCAGTGCGATCTGGTATGGCCCTTTGCCATGGGTGCTGCTATGCATCGAGATCAGAAACTGTTCGCCGGCGCGCCACAGCTTCCACGCCCCGAGCGAATCAAACACCAGCTCCCCGCTCCAGGACGGAATGCCGCCGCCGCGCGAGGTCAGACAGAAGTCCGCCCCGACCGCCTCGTTGACAAAAGGCTGGTAAGAATCAGGTATCTCGAAAGCTTCAGCGCCCTCGGCGCAACTTACTTCGAAGACCAGCTCGCCTATCATGAATTTGGCATTACGCATACATCACTCTGACAATCGAATCAGGATATAAAAAGGGCGAGAGGACCAATGGTCCAGCTCGCCCTACCGAATCATTAGTGCCGGATCCGCGCTAGCTCGCGACGTTGGAGCAGCTTTCATGAAACACGCCGCTGCACCAGCCTGCGGGCGGACCGGAAACCTGGGGCGCTACGCACTTGCAGGCATAAAGCACTGCTTCCTCCGCCACCAAAGGCACCCTTTCAACCGTCGGCGTTTCATATATTTTACGCCCAACCTGTCCCATCCGTTTCCCCTTCCCGTAGTGGTTTTACAAACCTGCCAGGATCCCCGAAGCATCCCCAATAATAAATGGACATTTATCCTAACTGCGTCTTAACCATTTGTCAATCTTTTTTTCCACGCGTTTCCGCAAATAATTCCGCGCCGTAAGTAGCCTCCCGGACGTGAGCCAGCTGGCACAGGAACTCGGTCGGCGCCTCCGCGTCCCCGTTCTCGATCTCGCCCCATCCGGGGCACTGGCCGCAGAGCTCATAGAGATGACAGCTGGCGCACTTGGTATTCGCGCCCGCCTCGCGGTCACGGATGCGCCCGAGCGCATCCCAGCCGGCGGGAAAATCACCGTTGCGCAGGTCATAGCTGTCGCGCCGGGCAAGCATGCACGGGGAAAGCCGTCCCAGGGAATCGATATGGAAGGAATTCAGCCCGGCGCCGCAGTGGAAGATGCGGTTTTCGGCACGGTCGAACTGTGAAGAATAATCGATGTACTCACGCAGGGCGCTGATGCGCCGGGGATCCTCGCGGTCCAGTGAGACGATTTCTTCCGGCGTCAAGCGGTACTTGCAAGGATCTTTTGTGCCATCAAGGCGCCCATGGATGTTGCTGTCGTAGCGGAACTCGCATCCCAGATTCTCCGCCAGCTCCATCATCCGGCTCAGTTCATCTCGGTTGACATTGAGCAGCATCGTCTTGAACCGCAGCGGCAGGTCATTTTCCCTGATGAGATTGATCCCGTTCATGCAGCGCTCGAACGAGCCGGGCGTGCGCGTCACCTGCTCATAAGTCTCTTTCGTCGCCCCGTAGAGCGTCACCTCGATGGCGAACGGCGGCCACTCCTGCAGCATAGCCGCGATCTCCTCGGTCATGAGAACGGCATTGGTAAACAGATTGATGAGAAATCCTTTTTTCTTGGCCAGCAGATAGACTTCGGCAAAGTCGGGACGCAACAGTGGTTCGCCGCCCGTGAGTAGCAGCCAGAGGCAGCCGGCGGCGGCGATTTCATCGAGGATGCGGTCCAGCTCCGCGAGAGTCAGTTCCTGACCGGGAGCCTTGCTCTTGACATAGCAGTGGACACAATCGAGGTTGCAGCGGGAAGTGAGGTCAATACTGCCGCCGGCAGGAATCCGCGCCTGGACGATAGCACTTTGCAGCCTACGGCTGAAGCTGCCATAGTTGACATCAGGGATTATATTCGCACAGTCCACGGCGTCTGCTCAAGCAACGGAGGGCGCTTTGCAGATGCACGCGATCTCAATGAACTGTTTCAGGCACCGGTCGAGGTCGGCGGCCGCCTGCTGCTCCCCCACCTCGAACTCTGCCAGCAAGCTTTCACGGATTTGGGCCACTGTCTTCTTTCCGTCGATCTGCGACCAGATGAAAGCTGCCGTCTCATTAAGCGAATATACGCTGTCGAGTTCTCCGACCTCACGGCGGACCGGCACGAGGATCGACTCCTCACCTATCCGCCGCCAGACGATATCCCGACTCTTTTCGTAAACAGTTTGCGGTTCCACTCTCTTTTCCAGTAGACGTTCCTACCGTTGACATTTCCAGCTCAGAATTCTAGCACTAATAGAACATAATGTACATGACATTTGTCAGTTTTTAACCTGGCAGCTGTCAGTTTTTCTTCTGCAAGAATTGCGGAAATGCGGGAAGCTTCGCCCGCCAAAAGCTACAATTCCCTCCAAATCCCTGATAAAATACTTGCGCCTCAAGGCGGGGGCGCGCCAGCGCCCGTCATCCGCCGGCAATGCTTTTCCAGGCAGAATCGCCCCGGCCTGGGTCCGGGACGGATTTTTTATTCCCTGAAGGAGGTTGATATGCAGCAGGTAACAGAGATTCGCTGGCACGCCCGTGGCGGTCAGGGAGCTGTTACGGCCGCCAAGATGACGGCGGAGGTGGCGCTGAGCCAGGAGAAGTACTTCCAGGCTTTCCCGGAATACGGCCCCGAGCGCTCGGGGGCGCCGATCGTCGCCTTTACCCGCATCTCGGATGAGCCTATCCAGATCTACAGCGCCATCGAGCACCCGGGTTACGTACTGGTGCTGGACCCGACGCTGCTGGACACCGTCGACGTCACCGCCGGCACCGGCGACGGCGCCGTAGTCATCATCAATTCGGAGGAGGACGCAGGCGCTTTGGCCACGCGCGCCGGCATGGAGGGCAAGCAGGTCTACACCGTCCCCGCCACCAGGATCGCCCTGGAGACGATCAGGCGGGCCATCCCCAACACGCCGCTGATCGGCGCGCTGGCGAAGGTGAGCGGCATTTTTCCTCTCGAAGGCGTACTCGATGAAGTAAAGACCTCGCTGGGCAAGAAGTTCAGCGACGAGGTGGTAGGCGCCAACCTGGACGCCGTCCGGCGGGGCTACGAGGAGGTCGCGGGATCATGAGCAAGAAATGGAACTTTGAGGACATCGCCACCTGGGGTCCCGGCAGGCATGAGCCG
>JAJYLK010000028.1 GCA_021787775.1 Actinomycetes bacterium
TGGACGATGATGATTTCCGCCGGCTGTTCACCGATGACAAGCCCGTGATCTTTGCCTTCCACGGTTATCCGCGCGTCATCCACGAGCTGCTCCACCACCGGCCGGAGCCGGCCAGGTTCCATGTGCACGGATATATCGAGGAAGGCTACACGACGACGCCGTTCGACATGCTGGTGCTGAACCACATGAGCCGTTATCACCTGGCGACCGCGGCCGCCGAGCGGGCAAGCCGGCTCAGCTCGGTCGCCGGCGACGTCATCGACCTGTTCCAGGAGCGCCTGCGGGCGCACGCTTCGTATATCAGGGAGAACGACCAGGATCTGCCGGAGGTGCGGGAATGGAAGTGGAGCGGCAGCTGAGCGGGCCCGAAGGCTGGAGCTACTTTCCGCAGGTCCCACTCAGGAATTGGGCTGCTGTTTGTGTCTTTCCGGCTGGGCCGGATGGTTGTCACCTCCGGCAAGGTTTGGTTCCATGATCTTCGACATTCGGGAGTCTCCTTGCTGCTGGCAGGGCGCAAGCCCGGGGACGATCATGGAGCTACTCAGTCACTCGCGGATCGGTCTGGCCATGAATGCCTGGCTATTTGCAAGGGAAAGAACTGGAGCCGACGTGCGGAATCGAACCGCAGACCTGCTCATTACGAGTGAGCTGCTCTACCAGCTGAGCTACGTCGGCCCGGGGGGAAAGATGCCGGCGGGCGGCCCGTCGATGCGCGCCGCGATAACCGCCGGAGGCTTAATTATACCGAAGGAAGAGGGGCGTGAGAACCGGCGGCAGGACTTCGAGCGCCGGCGCAAACAGGCCATGCCGTTCGCCGAATCCGGCGCGCCCCTTGCGCCGCCTTACTGCTGCGCCAGCTCGCGATAGAGATCCAGCGTTTTGGCGGCGGCAGTATCCCAGGAGAACATCGAGGCCCGGGCCATGCCGCGCTTGCGCAGGCGCTGGCGCAGGTTGTCGTTGGTGAGCACCTCGGTGATGGCGGCGCTCAGCGCGGCCGAGCGCGGCGCCACCAGCAGGCCTCCGTCTCCCACCACCTCCGGCAGCGATGAGGAATTGGAACAGATCACCGGCGTGCCGCAGGCCATCGCCTCCAGCGGCGGCAGGCCGAAGCCTTCGTAAAGCGACGGGAAACAGAACAGATCGGCGGCGGTATAAAGCGCCGGCAGGTCCGGCTCCTCGATAAAGCCGGTGAAATTCACCAGGTCGCCGACGCCGCGGCGCACCGCCTCCTTGTGCACTTCCTGCCAGTCGCCGCTTTTCTCCCCCGCCAGCACCAGCTTGTAGTGCGACCGGATCTTGGGAGAGAGCGCCGAAAAAGCGCTCACCAGGGCGGTGACGTTTTTATGGGCAATGTACTCGCCCAGCCAGAGGATATGCGGCCGGCCGATGCCGTATTTGGCGCAGACCGCCGCGATCTCCTGATCGCTGCGTGGACCGAACTCATGGCCAACTCCGTCCAGAATCACGGATACCTTGCCCAGCGGCAGGTTGAAATGGGCCAGCAGGTAAGACTGGGAAACGGTTGACACTGTGATGATATGGTCGGCCTTGCCGACTGCATCCGCCAGCAGTCCCTTGTAGGTGCGGCGCATCCAGAAGCTGGGGATGCTCTTGGGGAACAGCAGCGGGATGATGTCATGAGCGGTCACCAGCAGCGGGCAGTCGAGATTGCCCGGGGCGACTACATAAGGGGTGTGGAAGAACTGGCAGCCGGCTTTTTTTACCGCTTGGCCGATCTTTGTCAGGTTGCGCGTGGTAAAAACTTCTTCGTTCAGCGCCACCTTGACGAAATTGTCGCCGCTGGGAATGCGGTCTCCGGTGCCGTCGTTGTAGAAACAGACGACCTCCAGGTCCGGGACCTGGGCAAACTGTTTCAGCATGTTGCGCGAGTAGGTGCCCACTCCACGCCAGGAAATCATGCGCGCGTCAAAACCGACTCTCAAACAATCCTCCTTCAGCGATTCGTCCTGCCATCACGCCTGTTCTAATCCTACCACGTGCCGCATGCCGGCGCTCCCGGCAGGATAAATCCAGTCTACCCGGACGGCCGGCCGATCCTGCCGATCAGGTTGCGGATCTGTTCCAGGCTGAAGGGCTTGGCGATCACCGCGTCGACCTTGCTCTTTTTCATTTTTTCCGGATCGAGCTGGTCTCCCCAGCCGGTGATTAGCGCTACCGGCGTGCCGGGACTGGCGCCCTTGACGATTTCCGCCACATCCCAGCCAGACATACCAGGCATGCCCAGATCGGTCAGGACAAGGTCGAATTCCCCGCCGGCGGCAATCGCTTTTTCAAACATCGCGATGCCTTCCGAACCGGAGCCGGCGGTCTCGACCCGGTGCCCCATGCCGCTCAGCATGCCGTCCAGCAAGCGGCGGATCAGGACTGCGTCGTCGATGACGAGAATCCGCACCGCCTGGACCGGCTCAGGTTCCTGCGCTTCGGCCTGTTCCGCCAATTCGACCGGTTCCACAACCGGCAGCTCGATCGTAAACACCGAGCCTTTGCCCTTTCGGCTTTGCGCTGAAATCTTCCCCCCATGGCGGGTGATGATGCCGTAGGCGACGCTGAGGCCCAGGCCGCTGCCCCGCAATCCCTTGGTCGAATAAAAGGGCTCGAAGACGCGCCTCAGCTGCTCCTCGCTCATGCCGCAGCCTTCGTCGCTGACACTGACCGCGACGTGGTCATTCTCCACACGTGATGCAATCGAGATATGTCCATTCTTATCCGTGGCATCCGCCGCATTGACCAGCAGATTGACTATTACTTCCCCCAGTTCTGATTCGTTCGCCCTGATCCAGGGCACGTCGGCGACATCCAGTTCGAGTTCGATGGCGACGCCGCGGGCATCGGCCTCATCCTTCCAGCGTGGCCGCGCCACTTCGATCGCGTTGCGGATCACATGGTTGACATCTACCAGCTCAAAGCTGCGCGAAGTCCGCACCCGGGTGAATTCCTGGATGCGGCGCACCGTTTCGGCTGCCTCGCCCGCCACGCGCTCGATCGTTTCCAGCAGCTCGTGGTCCTCGCTGTCCAGCTTCGAATCCCCCAGCAGCAACTGGGCGTTGCCCAGGATCACGGTGAGGAAGTTGTTGAAATCATGGGCGACGCCGCCCGCCATCTCTCCCAGCGCATTCAGCTTCTCGGCCTGGTTCACCTGAGCGCGCAGGTGCTCCTGCTCGGTGATGTCACGCACATCGTGGACCGTTCCCCTGACCATTCCATGGGAATTGAAAAAAGGATCGGCGGAGATGGTGAGAGTTTTTTTCAGATTTGGCTCCTCCACCACCAGCGAGGCGCTCTTCCCGCTGCCCACCGCCTGACGGTGTGGACAACCATCGATCGGCTGATCGAGTCCATGAAAGACCTGGTAGCATTTTTTACCAATGAGTTCTTTTGTGGTTGTGCCCAGCAGTTCCGCCAGCGCCCGGTTGGCGCGGACGATGGTGAAATCCGGGCTATGGATGGAGACACCATTGGTCATCGCATCGAAAGTCGTCTCCCATTCGCTCTTTGCCTCGGCCACGTTGGTGAACAAACGGGCGTTGTCCACGGCGACACCGATGGTCTTCCCCACCGACTCCAGCAGATTCTGTTCATGCTCGCCGAAAACGCGGCGCTCGACTGTTCCCACAATCATCACGCCCATCATCCGGTCCTTGGACAGCAGCGGCACACCTCCCAGCGAAGCAAAATCCAGCCGGCCGGGCATGCCCTCAAACCGGATGCGGCTGCCGAAGCTGTCATCGGCGAAAACCGCCTCACCGGTGGCGGCGATGCGGCCGGCGTAACCGCTGCCCACTTCAATTCGCTGGACACAAGCCAGCATATCTTCGGGGATGTTGACCGGCACGTGAGCGTCCAGGTATTTCCCGTCCTCGCTCAGGAGGAAGATCATGCCGGAGTCGTAGTGCATCGACTCCACCACCGAATTGATGCACGAGCCCAGTATGCTTTCCAGATCGAGGGACTCCGCCGCCATCGATGTGACCGCGTTCAGCACCGCCAGATCTCGGTTGCGACGCAGTATTTCTGTGGTCATATGGTGTTCCGCGGAAATGTCGCGCGAGATGGCCACCAGCGCCAGGGGGTTCCCGCCTTCGTCATCGACGCGCCGCGAGGAGACAAACGCGGGGAACTCGCTGCCATCGGCGCGGCGGTACCAAAGCTGGCCCTGCCAGCCGCGGCCCAGCGATGCCCGGATGACCTCCTCCTCCAGATCCGCGGGATTGCGACCGGCCCACAGATCGATCAGGCGCATGCCGTTCATGGCTTCCTGAGCGTAGCCGAAGTAACCGGCGCCGGCGGCATTCACCGAGAGAACGCCGCCTTCGATATCGCTGACGATAACACATTCCTGCGCATTCTCAATGGCGGTGGCCAGCAGTCTCATGCGCCGCTCGACCGCATGCTTGTCGGTGACGTCGCGCCCGATCACCCGCCAATAATAAGTCTTCTCATGCTCGTCATAAACGAGGCTGGCGTTGATCTCGATGGCCACCGAATCGCCGGCGGCGGCGATAAAGCTCCGCTCGGAGGAAAACACCCCCTGCTTGAACGCCTCCTCCAGGTCGAGCCTGGACCGGCCGCGTTCATCCTCATCCTCGAAATCGTAAATATGCCGGGCCAGGATTTCCTGTTTCGGATAACCCAGCCTCCGCGCCATGGTGTCGTTGCAGTCGAGGACGCGGCCTTCGCTATCGAGGGAATACATCCAGTCAGCCGCCGTATCATACAGATCGCGGTAGCGCCGTTCGGACGCCGCCAGCCTTTTTACGATCATGTCGCTGCCGGCGATCGACGCCGCCACTCCCGCGACCGCGTTGAGAAACTCGAGTTCACCGGCATCCAAGCCCTCTGCTTTGGCGCTGTAGACGGTGAAGGCGCCCACCCGCTCGCCGAAATATTCCATGGGCGACGCCACCACAGACCTGAAATCATATTCAGCGGCGGCTTGCTTCAGCAGCGGATCGGTATCGAGCGCCGGGATGTCGATGAGCACCTCCTGGCGACCCTTGAGGAAAGCCTGCGCCGCCGGGGTGCCGGCAAAATACTTGTTATCCATCCCGAAAGTGCCATCATCATTCAGCTGTTTGACAAACTCCGCGTTGTAACCATGGTTCGTCACCAGTTGCAGCTTGGTCCCATCGGCGTCCGGCATGAAAACAGAGCACAGGGGATAGCCGAAGACAGCGGCGGTTTCATCGACCAGCGTCTGCAAGGCCTTGCCGCTGGCAAGGCCGGAGACGCTCTTGGCGGTCACCGACTGCAGCAGACTGAGCCGCTGGTTCTGTTCCACCAGCCGCTGTTCCAGGTTCAGTCTTTCTGTGATGTCGGTGATGACGCCGATCGCGCCGACAATCCGGTCGCCCCGCCTCAACGGCGAGACTGTCTGGCTGATGGTGATCCGCGTGCCATCCTTGCGGATGACGTCCACGTCGTAACGGTCAGTGTGGCCTTCCAGACGCCGGGCGCTCATCGCTCTGGCCAATTCCCGCTGATCTTCCGCGACGACGCTAAGTATATTTTTACCAAGAAGATCTTTTAAGGTATAACCGGTGATTGCTTCCGCCCCCGGATTGAGATAGCTGAAACAGCTACGCTCGTCCGATGTATAGACCCCCTCGGCCATGCCGTCCATTAGACTGGTGAGAAAGGAGCCGGTTTCGCGCGTTTTTGTATACAGCTCCGCGTTCTGGAGGGAGATGCTCAACTGGTCAGCCAGCAACTCGATAAAGTCGACCCGCGCTGTAGAACAGATGTCTTCACTGGATGAGTATGCGGCAAGCACGCCCAGGATCTCATTTTTGGCCTGGAGCGGCACTGCCACCATGCTGGCGAGCTCCGGCGCCTGTTCCATGAGCGCGCTAGTGAACGCGCAGGCTTTTTCCAGGCGCAGATCACAGGCGACCCTCGTCTCCCGCGTCTCAGCGGCGGCGCCGGCGGCGCCCACTCCCATCGGGACACGGATGCCGGTCAGGCTTTCAGCTGCCGCCTTGCCGGAAAACTGTTGCGGCAGGAGGAAGCTCTTACCGGGGCCGCACAGGAAGATGATGACCAGCTCGGCGCCGGCGGCCGCGTTGAACACATCGGCGGCGCTGGCCAGCACGGCATCTTTATCCAGCGTGCTGTTTGTGGTGGTGATCAGATCGTTGATCGCCTCCAACTCGCGCATATGGCGGTTGACCTGGCGGCGCAACCGGTTTTCCTCGGTGACGTTATCGCTCAGGGCGATGGCGCCGCTGATCTCTCCCAGGGCGTCTCGCAGCGGGGTGACCGTGCTGCTGAGGACGACGTTGCTGCCTCCGGGAAAATAAAAATTGACCGGCTGGTCGTGTTGCCAGGATTCGCCGCCGGCAATGACCTCGCCGACGATCTGGCAGAATTCCGGACCGCCGGCTTCGCTGAGGATGTCGCCCAGTCTTCTGCCCACGGCGGCTACCTCGGGTATGCCGGTGATCGTCTCGGTAGCCTGGTTCCAGACCGAGATCCTCAGTTCCCGGTCCACGGCGATGATGCTGGCGGCGGCGCTGCTTAATATGCTCTTGTCCAGCTCCCGCGCCTCGGCCAGCTCCGTCTCCCGCCGCGCCATGTCGATGATGGCTTCATCCTTGACGCGGATGTTGCAGTAAAGGCTTCCCAGGGAATGGGCCAGTTGTTCCAGGTGCTTGCGGGCGGCGTCATATAAATAGTCAGGCTTGTGGTAGAACTGCGTGGCGGCTTCCTGCAACTGCTTAAAATCCGCCTGGCACTGCCGGGCGGCGGCGCGGATCTCAGCCGTGTCGGTCGGCGGCTCCGAGACGCAACCGACACAGGCGCCGATCGTCTGGTCGATCGCGATGATGGGATATGCAACGAGCGTCATCCCGCCCGGACATTGCATCTCTTCGCGGCTGCCGGCGATCGCTGACCGCGCCGCCTGGGCGGCAGCGACCGAACAGCAGCTCTTGCCGGCCTGTTTGCCGGCGCCATAAAGGATGCGGCAATACTGGTTGCCAGTGAGGATTTCCCCTGCCTGGGCACCATCCATCTCGTGGACGGAAACTGCTGTCTCCAGATAATCGATGAAGGGATGCAGCGCACTGGCGATCATTTCCTCGCCAAGGACAACAGCCAGGCTGGGCCGGACATCTGCACTCTCCCGCGATTTCATGGGATCTGCCCCGGGAGCGCTTGGTGGTTTTTTTTCCATCATTCTTGCCGGCGAAATAGGATATGGCTGCGCGGGAAACCTGATTTCCCGGTGATTGAAGCGCGCCTGCCGGGCTGGAACCTCCACCTACTAATGCGCCAATCGGCGGAAAGTTCCTCTAACTTGAGGCATTTAGGGGAGGGCTAGCCAGCCGGTGCGGACTGAACGGCATGATACTGGCTGACGCCGTTTTCTTTTTCCAGCGAGACGATGATAGCGCCGGAATCGTGTGCCTGGGACTGGATCAGATATCCGGTGCAGCTGGAGCTGACGACCTGGACGCTATCCGCCAGCGCCGGATCCTCGGTGCGCAGCTGGTCGAGGTCGGAGGCATAACAGTTATTGTCCAGCACATAAATCTCCTGGGCAAGCTCTGCCTGCTTGAGATGGCTCTTTGCCGCGGCCAGGTAAGCCCGGTCGATCGGATTCAGGGAAACGCCGCTGTCGCTGTCCGGCCAGCCGCCGTCGGCGCCGGTGGTGGCGGTGGATGGCGCAGGCAAGCGCTCCGCCGCCAGCGAATAGGCAGAAAAACCGACCACGCCGCACCAGACAGCAAGGCCAATGATGATGGACAAAATGCTCCGCATACAGATCCCTTTTACCCTTGTCCCGGCGAGAGGCATGCCCACCGCACACCCTGGAGCGGCAAGAAACGTGCGTATTATACAACAAAACCTGTTTGTGATAAAGACCCGGATTTACCGGTCAGGATCAGCATTGAATTTCATCATATTTCGCCAGAGCGACGCGTTCGCACCGCAGCCGCACTTCCGGGTGTAAAGGCGATCGCCGTGGGGTAAGGCTTGGTTAGCTGCAGTCTGCTGAAAAAGGAGGGGGAATGACGATCACCGGAGACATGAAGCGTTACCTTGACGATCAGGGCATGCCATATGAAACGGTCATCCACCACGAAGCCTATACCGCCGGCGACGAGGCCCGCGCCGTGGGCACCATGGCCGCGCACGTGGCCAAAACGCTGGTGGTGAAGGCCAGGGACGGCGACGTGCTGGCAGTGATCCCCGCTTCGGAGCGCATCGACATGCACAAGCTCCACGATCTGCTGGGAGACAGTCACGCGCGGCTTGCCACCGAAGACGAGATGAGGTCCGAATTCCCGGATTTCGAACTGGGCGCGGTGCCGCCGCTGGGCGAACTGATCGGGGCGCCCGTGATCATCGATGAAAAACTCCAGCAGGCGGACGAGATCATCTTTTCCGGCGGCACTCACACAGACTCGGTCAAGATGTCAACGGCGGATTTTCTGAAACTGGCGCATCCGCAAGTGGCGGATCTGACCCGGGAGCCCGGCGCGGAGATGCTTTATTAGGAGGCTGCGGCTGGTTCGCCGGCTGCTTCAGCCTCGTTGGTTGTGGCTGGTTCGCCGGCCGCCTTGGCCTGACTGCGGCCGCTGCGACCCCGTCCGGCAGAGACCGGCGTGATTGGGACCGCCGGAACACCACATGCAATGATATGCGTCAAAGCTGTCCAGCGGCTGGAACTCTCCACCGCCCATGCTGTTGAGGACCGCGAGCAGCTCTCTTTCCAGCCTGGCGATCTGGGCAGGCTCGTAATCCTGGACGATTTCCACCGGCTCGTCTTCGCCGAGGAAGATGACAATGACGCGCACCGGCCCGGGCTGCATCCTTCCGGCAGCCAGCGCGTAGGATGCCATCTGCAGGCGATGCGGCCCAAGTCCGTGATCACTCCTGGCATCCCGTCGCGTTGAGCCCGCGTCAGAACCCGTCTTGTAGTCGACAACGGTGACGCCGTCCTGTGCGGCGTCGCCGGAGGCGTACAGCGCATCCATCTGCCCCTGGATGATGGTGTTGCCCACCAGCGTCGAAAAGGAGACTTCGCGCTGCAACGTGCCGGATCTGGCGGCGCCAAACAACGCCGCCGCGGTACGGGCCCGGCTGAAATTCCCGATCAGATGCATCAGGCGCTCGCGGTCCTGCGG
>JAJYLK010000029.1 GCA_021787775.1 Actinomycetes bacterium
TGGAAGAGTTCCTCATCGAGCGGCCGGATAACACCTTCATCCTCAAGGTGCAGGGCGACTCGATGCTCGATGCCGGCATCATGCCGGGCGACATGGTGCTGGTGGAACGGGGCGTACGCGAGAAGGACGGCGACATCATCATCGCCGAGGTCGACCGCGAGTGGACCATGAAGTACTACCGCAAGAAGAACGGCAAGGTCTGGCTGGAAGCAGCCAGCAGCAAGTACGGACCGATATATCCGCAGGAAGAGCTGCGCGTCGCCGCCGTGGTCAAGGCGGTCATCCGGAAGTACTGATGCGGAAATCCAGGTTGACATCTTGCCCGTATATTGTGAATATTGACGGCCCGGCGCCTTCATTGCCGGCGGCCGGCTCGCGCGGCGCGCGCTAGAACAGGGGGCGTTGGTTGGCCGGCGGCAGACATGGCAATCTCACCATCTCCACCTTCCCCCGGGCGGTGATCCACATCGACGCCGACGCCTTCTTCGCCGCCTGCGAGCAGGCGCGCGACCCGCGGCTGAGAGGCCGGCCGGTGATCACCGGCAAGGAGCGCAACATCGTCGCCTCGATGAGCTACGAGGCCAAGGCCCGCGGCGTCGTGCGCGCCATGCGGCTGTCGGAGGTCAGGAAGCTCTGCCCGGACGCGGTCTTCCTGCCGTCGGACTACGAGACATATAGCCTGTTGTCAAAAAGGTTGTTCGCCATCGTCAGGCGCTTCACGCCGGATGTGGAGGAGTACGGCATCGATGAATGTTTCGCCGACATCACCGGCATGCGCCGTCCGCTGAAGATGAGCTATCCGCGCATCGCCGCGGCGATCAAGGAGGAGCTGGATCGCTCCTTCGGCCTCACTTTCTCCTGCGGCCTGGCGCCGAACAAGACGATCGCCAAGATCGCGTCGAAGTGGAAGAAGCCCTCGGGGCTGACGATCATTCCCGGCCGCAATATCCAGGACTTCATCGCCGGCATGCCGGTGGAGAAGGTATGGGGCATCGGCCCGCAGACAACGGCGTATCTGGGCAAGCTGGGCATCCGGACGGCGCTGGAGTTCGCCCGGAAAGACGAGGACTGGGTGAAAGAGCGCTTCAGCAAGCCGTTCTACGAAACCTGGCAGGAGCTCAACGGCCGCATGGTCTACGAGCTGGAACTCGAGGAAAAGGACACCTATGCATCGATCCAGAAAGTAAAAACCTTCACGCCGCCATCCAGCGATCCCGAATTCATCTTCGCCCAGCTCTCCAAGAACGTGGAAAACGCCACCATGAAGGCGCGGCGTTACAAGCTGGCGGCCGAGCGCGCCGTCCTTTTTTTAAAGACACAGGATTTCCGCGGCACCGGCGCCGAAGTCAGATTCTCGCGCGCCACGCCCTTTCCGCACGAGATCATCGCAGCAATGGAGCCGGCCTTCAAGCGGCTGTTCAATCCGAAAGAACTCTACCGTTCCACCGGCGTGGTGCTGTTCAAGCTCACCGAGGACCGCATAGTCCAGCCCGACCTCTTCGGCGTCACCGCCCGCTACGAGCGGCTGGGCAAGGTCTACGAAGCGGTGGACGGCGTGCGGATCAAATACGGCAAGCACACGCTGTTCCTGGGCTCCAGCTTTTACGCCCACAAGTTTGGCCAGCATCTCGGCAAGCGCGGCGATGCCCCCAAACGGAAGGAAGAGCTGTTCAAGGGAGAGACGGTGCGGCAGCGGCTGGGGATACCAATGTTCATGGGAGAGGTTAAGTAAGGACGCGCGGTAAAGGAGCGCTCCATCGCCACTCCTCAACGGGTCAAACGGTCAGATCCGGTTCAGCTCCGTGAGGCTGACACCCTTGTTGCTCCAGGCGACGGCATCCTGCGGATCCAGTTCGATCGCCCGCTCGAAGCAGACGATGGCGTCGCTGAAGCGGCCCATGCTGTGCAGGCTGACACCCTTGCCATTCCAGGCATTTTCATTGGCGGGATCGATTTCCAGCTGCTTGTCGAAGCTGCGGACCGCCTCCGGGAACAGCTGCAGCTGGTGGAGGCATTCACCCCGGCGATACCAGGCCCGGGCATGCCGCGGCTCGGCCTTGATGGCGCGGTCAAAACATTCCACGGCCTTGGAAAACATTTCGAGGCTCTGCAGGCTCTCGCCCTTGCCGAACCAGGCCGGAGCGCTATCGGGTTCCAGTTTGAGCGCCTTGTCGAAACAGTCCAGAGCTTCGCGGTCGCGGCCAAGGTGGTGCAGGGCCACCCCCTGGCTCAGCCAGACTCCCGCCTGCATCGGCTCGAGCGCCAGCGCCCTCCCGAAACTGTTGATCGCGGCAAGGTAACGGCCGCGCGCCAGCAGGCTCTCGCCCTTGCCCGCAGCAGCCGCGGCGTTATCGCCGTCGATTTTCAGCACCCGCTCATATGCCGCGCTGGCTTTTTCATGCCGGCCGAGGCCACGTAAACTCTCCGCCTTGCCGAACCAGGCGGCGGCGCTGCCAGCGTCAGCCTTAAGAGTGCGCTCATAGGCATTGACTGCCTTCTCGTCACGGCCGAGTCCGCGCAGGCTCTCCGCCTTGCCGAACCAGGCTTCAGCCCCGAAACCGTATCTGATCGCTTTTTCATAACTCTTAAGCGATTCTTCCGCCAGCCCCTGGCGGCGCAGACTGTCTGCCCGGCCGAACCAGGCAGCGGCATTCGTTTGATCCAGCGACAGAGAATTGTCATACCAGGAAACAGCTTCCGCGAAATGCTCCAGGCTGCGATGGCCTTCGCCGCCTCCGAACCAGCTGGCGGCATTGTCCGGATTCAGCTCCAGCGCCCGGCCGTAGCAGCGCAGCGCCTCGTCGAACCGGCCGAGGGCACGCAGGCTCTCGCCGCGGGAATGCCAAGCGGCCGCGTCATCCGCATCGATCTCCACCGCTTTCTCAAAAAAGGTCAGCGCATCGCCGGGCATGCCCAGCCGGCGCAGGCTCTCGCCCCTGCCATACCATGAGCGGCCGTTGCCGGGCTCTACCGCAAGCGCTTTCTCGTATGCGGCAGCCGCCTCGTCGAACCGGCCCAGAGCGCGCAGGCTCTCCGCTTTGCCGAACCAGGCCTGCTCGCTTTCAGCATCAACCGCGAGTACGGCTTCGAAGCCGGGGACAGCCTGCTGGAACCTTCCCAGCGACCGCAGGCTCTCCGCCTGGCCCAGCCAGGCCGAAAGTTCCGTGCTTCCCCGCTTCAGCGCTGCCGCATATGCGGCCACCGCCTTGTCGTACCGGGCAAGCAATCGCAGACATTCGCCCTTGCCAAGCCAGGCAGCCGCGCTGGCAGGATCCTGCCTGAGCGCGCGGTTATAGCTCGACAGGGCGGCGTCAAGACGGCCAAGGGCGCGCTGGCATTCGGCTTTCCCGAGCCAGCCGGCGGCATTCCCCGCTGCCAGCTTCAGCGACCGCTCATAGCTGGCGACTGCGGCCTGAAGCTGCCCCAGGCGACGCAGGCTCTCCGCCTTGCCGAACCAGGCGGCCGGCTGCCGAATATCAAATTCAAGACTTGTATCAAAAGCGGCAACCGCTTCGATGTGACGTTGCAGGGTCCGCAGGCTCTCCGCCTTGCCGAACCAGGCGGCGGCCGCGCCAGGCTCCAGCGCCAGCGCCTGCTCGTAAGCACTGATGGCCGCTTCATGCTCGCCGAGCCCGCGCAGGCTCTCCGCCTTGCCGAACCAGGCGGCCTCAAGCTTCGCGTCCTGCGCCAGCGCCATGTCAAAAGCCGCAACGGCGTCCGTGGCGCGGCCGAGGGCGCGCAGGCTTTCGGCCTTGCCAAGCCAGGCCGGCGCAAGCCTCGGCTCCAGCCTGGTCAGAGTGATGAAGTGTTTCAGGGCCTCTTCGTTACGATCAAGCTGCCGCAGGCTCTCGGCCTTGCCGCACAGAGCCTGGGCATGCTTGGGCTGCGCCGCCAGCGCCCGGTCGTAGCTATCGATTGCCTTGGTAAACCTGCCCCGAGCAAACCGGCTTTCACCCAGGCCGAACCAGGCAGCGGCGTTCGCGGCGTCCAGCTTCAGCGCTTTTTCATAAGCGGCGATCGCCTTGTCATCCTGCTCCAGGCCCCGCAGACTCTCGGCCTTGCCAAACCAGGCGGCCGCGTTCTTCGCATCCAGCTTCAATGCCTTGTCGAAAGAAACCACGGCGGCTTTGTAGTTGCCCAGATGGCGCAGGCTCTCGGCCTTGCCAAACCAGGCGGCCGTGTTTTTTGCATCAAACTTAAGCGATTTGTCAAATACGGTCACCGCAGCTTTGTAATGACCGAGGTGCAACTGGCAATCAGCCTTGCCGGTCAGGGAAGAGACCCGGCGGGGATCGATGGCCAGCGCCTTGTCAAAAGATCTGACCGCCTTGCTGAAAAACGCCTGTGCCCGCAGGCTCTGGCCCATCCCGCTCCAGGCTCCGGCATGGCGCTGGTCCAGCTCCACCACCCTGCGGTAAGAGGCGACGGCTGGCTTGTGGCGGCCGAGCCCGCGCAGGCTCTCCGCTTTGCCGAACCAGGCGGACGCCGACCGGGAATCGAGCCGGGTTGCGCGTTCAAAACTGCGCAACGCTTCCGCTTCCCGGTTCAATTCCAGCAGGGAAAGTCCCTTGCCCAGCCAGACGGCGATGTTCTTGCTGTCTATTTTGAGCGCTTTATCAAAGCAATCCACCGTGGCGGCGAGGTCGCCCAGCACGCGCCGGCTCTCACCCAGGCCGTACCAGTAGGGTGCCTGGGTGGCGTCGAGCTGGATGGCGCGCTCGTAGGCAGTTGCGGCATCGGCGTCACGTCCGAGCTGGCGCCGGCTCTCACCCAGGCCGTACCAGTAGGGCGCCTGGGCGGCGTCGAGCTGGATGGCGCGCTCGTAGGCAGTTGCGGCATCCCGGAAGCGGCCGATGTCATAAAGGTTGAGACCCCGGTGATACCAGGCGGCAGTGTTTTCGGAGTCAAATTTAAGCAGTTTATCAAGGGACTTCACCGCATCCGGGAAACGCCCCAGGCTTCTGAGACTGCCTGCTTTCTCAAACCAGGCAGCCGCATGGCGCGGGGCAATTTCGAGGTCGCGCTCAAAACTGGAGAGGGATTCCTCGAAGCGCCCGAGCGTTTTCAGCGCCAGCGCCTTCTCAAATGCTGCATCCGCCAGTTGCGGATCCAAATCAAGCGACCGGTCACACGCCGAAATGACCTCGTCGTACCGCTGCAGCCGCTTGAGGCTCATCGCCTTGCCGAACCAGCCGGAGACCGAACCCGGGTCGAGCTCGAGCAGCCTGCCGTATGCGGCAACGGCGCTGCCCTGATCATCAGCCGCCGCCAGACTACCTGCCTTTCCCAGCCAGGCGGCCGGATTATTGCCATCAAGAGACAACGCCTTGTCAAAGCTGCCAACCGCATCGGCGTGTCTTCCCAGGGCCTGCAGCACCTGGCCGCGGTTGATCCAGGTGATCAGGTCACGGGGATTGATCTCCAGGGCCTTGTCAAAGCAGGCGAGGGCTTCTTCGGCGGGAGTGTGCGCGGGCTCTGCCTCGGGTTCCGCCGGCTCGGCGGATGGGACTCCTTCCGGTTCCCCAGGTTCAGGCCCCGCGACCAACTCAATCACCTCGGGTTCCGCCGCCACCTCGGGTTCTTCCGCGCTCACCTCGGGTTCTTCCGCGCTCACCTCGGGTTCCTGCGTGCTCGCCTCGGGTTCTTCCGCAGCCACCTCGGGTTCTTCCGCGCTCACCTCGGGTTCCGCAGCCGCTTCGACTTCGGAAACTGCTTCGGGTTCGTCCGCTTCCTCGACATCGGCAGCCACTTCGACTTCTTCCCCGGCATCGACATCGCTCTCTGCGCTGACGGATTCTGTGATTTCGGAATCTGCTCCTGCCGTGTCTTCCTCAGGTACGGCGGCAGCCATGTCCGCGGTTTCTTCCTCTTCGGACCCGGCAGCATGGGCCTCATCGATCCCGGCTTCATCAGTCTCTTCGGGTTCTTCAGGCGATGCTTCGTCCGCGGTTTCTTCAGGCGAACCTTCAACCGCCGGTTCATCAGGCGATGCTTCAACCACGGTTTCATCAGACGATGCTTCGTCCATTTCAGCCGCGAGCACGTCATCGGTCCCGTCAGCCCCAGCGCCTTCAGATCCTGCCTCCGCCGGTTCAAGCTCCAGCCCGGCCACGTTGGCAGAGGAAGGTTCTACGGTCAGTGCCTCCGGCGCGGCATCCAGGACCGGCTCGTCCATGTCTATCGCAGCGGTAGCGGCAGCCGGATCCAGAGCCGCCTTCGCTTCGTCCCTGCCGCGCGCCGCCGCGGCATTGGCGGGGTCGAGCTCCAGAGCCCTGTCAAAACTTTTCATGGCTGCGCTGGCATCACCCGCGTCCAGCAGCGCCGCGCCCCTGCCAGCCCACGCAGCCGCGGCGCGGCTGTCCTGTTCGATGGCGCGGTCGAAGGAACTGACCGCCTCCGAAAACCGCCGCTGGCGGCAAAGCGCCTCGCCCCGCGCCAGCCACGCGTCACCGTTCCACGGATCTAACTCGATGATCCCGTCCAGGGCCTCGACCGCATCATCGAACCTTTCCGCGGCGATCAGACCGCCGGCCAGGGCGATCTGTACAGAGACATCGAGCGGATCGTATTGTCTGGCTTTAGTGAAACTGTCAACCGCATCATCGATCCTGCCGATCCCCTGGAGGCAAAGTCCGCGCTCAAGCCAGGCAAGAGCGTTCCCTTCCTGGATCTCGATCGCCTTGTCAAACGAATCGACCGCCTCGCGCAGCCGATCGACTTTCCGCAGACAGGCGCCGCGGCCAAACCAGATACGGGCCTCACCCTGTTCAAACTGGACCGCTTTATCAAAACTTTTCACCGCCTCGTGCAGGCGATCGAGCTCCTCCAGCAGCGTGCCGTTCGCAAACCAGATCTCGCCGATTTCCTGATTGCGGCTGAGCGCCTCTTTGAAGGCCGCCAGCGCCTCTTCGGAGCGGCCGAGACTTTTGAGGATGACCCCTTTGTGGTACCAGACGGCGGGGTCGAGCAAGGAGGGGCCTTCCAGCTGCTCCAGCGAGGCCAGCGCGTCCTCATGACGCCCCAGGCTTTCCAGGCTCAGGCTCTTGTTGAACAGGGATTCGTGGTCGAACTGGTCAAGCTCCCGGGCCTGGTCATAACAGTCGATCGCTTCCTCGAACCGGCTCAGATCCTGCAGCGCCAGCCCTTTGTTGAACCAGGCGGCCACGTTGCCCGCGTCGAGGTCGAGGGCCTTCTCGTAACAAAGCAGAGCTTCATCGAACTTACCAAGAGTGTGGAGGGCGCTGCCTTTGCGCGACCAGGCACCGGAGTCGCGGGCATCGAGCTGGATGACCTCCTCGAACGCCCTGACTGCTTCCCCGGGCCGGTTCAGTTCGAGCAGATTGGTCCCTATCGCCGTCCATGTCAACCTGTTCCAGGGGTCGAACTTGAGGCTTTTTTCGAAACTTTCGGTGGATTCGTCCAGCCGGCCCATCTCGCGCAGACATATGCCGCGCGACAGCCAGATCTCAGAATCGCGCTCCTCAATCTCACGCACCTTGCCGAAGATCCTGACTGCTTTTTCGGGACGGCCCGCCCGCCGCAGCTTATCGCCCTTGCGGATCAGGTCCCTGGCTTCATCGGCGTCATTCTTAAGTGCCTGATTGAAGAGTTGCAGCGCTTCCTCGAAGGAGCGCTGTTGCTGGAGTTTGACACCTCTGCTGTAAATGGCTTTTGAGGGCCTGCCGCTCATGAGTTCATCTAGAATCGTCATCTGTTGGAATTCTAGGTCCCCCGAATCGGTTTCCGGACCGTACTGATATATCACATTCTACATGGTTCGGACAGATGTGTTTACCCGTGCCCGGCCGGGCGGCAGCACTAAATCCTCTGCGCCGTCACCACGCGGTCATGACCTGCATAGTCCTGGATGACGGCGATATCGTTGAACATGCAGGTCGCTCCCAGCAGTTCCCGCACCGCCTCCGCCTGGCTAAAACCGATTTCGAGAATCAGACCGCCGCGCGGTTTGAGAAACTGGGGCGCTTCGACCGCCAGACGGCGGTAGAAGTCCAGCCCGTCGGCGCCGCCATACAGCGCCTCGCGCGGCTCGAAGCCGCTGACATCCCGGGGAAGGTCGAGCCATTCGGTTTCCGAAACATAGGGCGGATTGGAAACGATCAGGTCGAAAGTCTCCATCGGCTCAAGTCCGTCAAACAGATCCGAACGGAAAAAAGCGATCCGGTCCGCCACACCTGCCGTGCGGGCGTTCTCCGCCGCGAGCGCCAGCGCATCGGCGCTGTCATCGCTGGCGGCAACCCGCGCTTCCGGGAAAGCGGCCACGAGGCTGATGGCGATGGCCCCGCTGCCGGTGCCGACATCGAGCACCCGCGGCGGCTCGGGCCAGTCCCGCTCCATGAGGAAAAAAAGCGCGGCGTCGACCACGTGCTCGGTCTCGGGGCGGGGGATGAGCACAGCCTCGCTTACCGCCAGCGTCAGGTTGCGGAAATATGCCCGGCCAAGAATATATGCCACCGGTTCACCGCGGCCGCGGCGCCTGATCAGCTCGCGGTAGCGGTCTATTTCGGCGACGGTCAGCGGCTGCTCGAAGTTGGTGTAAAGCTCGATGCGGCTCAGGCCCATTACCTCCGCCAGCAACAGTTCAGCGTCCAGCCGCGGACTGGCGGAGCCTTTATCCTTCAAAAATTGCGCAGATTTGACCAGAAGCCCCGATATGGTAGGCAAGGCGGCCTGCTGTTTCGGCAAAATCATCCTCCTCCGCTTACGATTCCCTTGACCCGCAACCCTACTATCGGAATGCTGCGCGCCCGGTTTAATCAGATTCCGCGACATGAGGCTGCGCGCCCGGTTTAATCAGACCCCCGAAGCCTGCAGCTGCTCGGCGCGGTCCTTGGCCGACAGCGCTTCAGTGAAGTCATCGAGGTCGCCCTGAAGGATGGCGTCCAGCTTGTGCAGCGTCAGGCCGACGCGGTGGTCGGTAACCCGTCCCTGGGGAAAATTGTAAGTGCGGATCTTCTGGCTGCGGTCGCCGGTTCCCACCATCGATTTGCGGGCGTCCGCAAGCTCCTTCTGCTGCTCGGCTATCTTCATCTCGTAAAGCCGGGCCCGCAGGACTTTCATCGCCGCCACCTTGTTCTGCAGCTGCGATTTCTCGTCCTGCATCGAGA
>JAJYLK010000030.1 GCA_021787775.1 Actinomycetes bacterium
CTTTCTGCGGGCCAACACCCGTGCTCTCGCCGAGGTGGCCGATGCCGCCGAGGACATCGTCGCCGTGGTCGGCTTCCTGGACGCGCCCGGCGAGGTCTATAACGCCGCCGCGGTGATGAGCGGCGGTCAGGTGGCGGGCGTCTGCCACAAGATCCGCCTGCCCAACTACGGCGTTTTCGATGAATTCCGCTATTTCAGCGCCGGCGGCCGGCCTCTGAATTTCACGATGGCCGGCTGCACCATCGGGCTTAATATCTGTGAAGACATCTGGTATCCCGACGAGCCCATCGGCGCCCAGGTGGCCGCGGGGGCCGACCTCATCCTAAATGTCTCCTCGTCGCCGTACCGGGTCGGCCGCACCCGCACCCGCGAGGAGATGCTGGAGACGCGCGCCCGCGATTATCTCACGCCTGTGGCATATGTAAACATGGTTGGCGGCCAGGACGAGCTTATCTTCGACGGCAACAGCCTCGTCTATGACGAGCATGGGCGGCTGCTGGCGCGCGGCAAGAGCATGGAAGAGGATCTGGTGCTCGTCGACATCGACCTGGACGAGGTGCGCGTCTCCCGCCAGCGCGACACCAGCGGTCGCCGCCAGGGGATCGGGCAGCGGCATCCAGGTCCGGTAGATAAGCTCGTCATCGGACCATCCGGGGTACTGGCGGCTAGAACGGCGGCGCGCACCCCGGAGCACGCCGGTCCGCATATGCCGCCGGCGCTGACCGGCATCGCGGAGGTCTATGATGCGCTTGTCCTCGGCGTGGGCGACTACGTGCGTAAAAATCGTTTCAGCCGTGTGCTCATCGGGCTTTCCGGCGGAGTGGACTCTTCGCTGACGGCGGCGGTGGCAGTGGATGCCCTGGGCAAGCAGAACGTCGTCGGCGTCTCGATGCCGTCCCGCTACACCTCCGACGGGACCCGCACTGACGCCGAGGTGCTGGCGCAGCGGCTGGAGATCGAATTCCGCACGGCGCCGATCGAGCCGGTCTTTACGGCTTTTCTGGATGACCTGGCGCCGCTGTTTGACGGCCGCGGCCCCGACGCCACCGAGGAGAATCTGCAGGCGCGCATCCGCGGCA
Organism: Actinomycetes bacterium; assembly: GCA_021787775.1. The sequence goes on from JAJYLK010000030.1 coordinate 1,080, forward strand.
ACATCCTGATGGCGCTCTCCAATAAATTCGGCTGGCTGGTGTTGACCACTGGTAATAAAAGCGAAACAAGTGTCGGCTACTCAACGCTCTACGGCGACATGGCCGGCGGCTTCGCGGTCATCAAGGACGTGCCCAAGACGATGGTGTATGAACTCTGCCACTACCGCAACTCCCTGGGTGCGGAGATTATCCCCCAGAGCGTCATCGACCGTGAGCCCAGCGCCGAGCTGGCCGAGAACCAGAAGGATCAGGATACGTTGCCGCCCTACGAGGTGCTGGACCGCATCATCGCAGAGTATGTTGAGTACGACCGCAGCATCGAGGACATGGTCGCGGCCGGACTGGACGAGGAGATTGTCCGCCGGGTAATCCAAATGATCGACCGCAACGAATACAAGCGCCGCCAGGCCCCGCCCGGGATCAAGATCACCTCACGCGCCTTCGGCAAGGACCGCCGCTTCCCGATCACCAACAGGTTCTGGACACCGGCAAAGCCGGAACGGGGGTAAAATATTTCGATAGCCGTCTGGAAGCGTGTGGATCGGTTTAATCCTGGAGGTCAAATTGTTTAGGCGCAAGGCTGCGCTAATCTGGTGCTTCATATTCGGTATCGCCACGCTGTCAGCGCTCTGGGCAGGCTGTTCATCAGGTGGCAGTACCGGGTTAGAAACGGACGCCGCCGTCTTTACGCAGTCTGCGTCTGCCACCATAGGCGCGAGCACGCCGGCTCCGGCTGAAGGTCAGCGCGGCGGGCCGGACGCTCCCGCCCCGGCAGCTTCAATCGAGCCTGCGGCCGGTTCGTACGCGCTCATCTACAACGGGCCGGTCGCCGCCAGCGGCAGCACGGAGGCGCTCGCTGACGTCGCGGCGCAGGCCGGCCTTCCGGTGCAGTACGTGTCGAACATCGAAGACCTGCAGCGCCTCCTTCCCGATGCGAAGGTGTTTATCATCGGCGGCACGCAGGACGATCTCAGCCCGCTGGTTGCCGCTTTCACGCCGGCGGCCACTGCTGCCCTGAAAGACTATCTGCAAAACGGCGGCCGCTATCTGGGCATCTGCGGCGGCGGCTACATGGCGTCATCCGGATGGACTGAAGACGGGAAATCATTTGCTTCGCTGGGGATTATCCCCGCGGGATCAGGCAGCTATCTGGGGCAACCGGAGCCGCAGATCCTGCCGATCAACTGGCTTGGACAGACCCACCAGATGTATTATCAGGACGGCCCGGTGTTTTACCTGAAGCCTGGCGCGGAGGATGTGCGCATCATCGCCCAGTACGCCAACGGTCAGGTGGCCGCTTTCTTGAGCGCCTATGGCCGGGGGAAGGTGGCGGTCTCCGGCCCGCACCCCGAAGCGCGCCAGACGTGGGTTTACGGCGAACCCAACGCTGACTCATGGACCCCGTCCACTCCCCTGGCGGTTGACCTGCTCAAGGAGTTGCTGTCAGGCAAGCCGATCAACCAGTGATTTGACTTAAACAACACTGGTTGTGATTCTGACTGGCGGTGTGGCGAAATCGTTTTCCGGGTAAGCAAAGAAACCCCAGCACCAGCGCTGCTCGGCTGAGCGGCACAGCTAAACGCTGGCCAGGCCGGGGAACGTGCGAAGACAGCCCTTGACAGCAATTGCATATCCCCAAAGGAGCACACTTTTCCAAGCCTCTATCTCCTGTCCCGGCGCATATTTGCCACCCACACCCATCTCCGCTATACTTTCACCCGTGAATAAAGCAGAAGCACCCGCTTCTCACCTGCCGGCAACGGCGCGGCTTCAGGCCGCACTCTGATGAGAGCTTGCAGGTTACGCCATATGTCAGCGGCTGGGCGGTCCGCCCATGCGTGAGCCTGATTACGCGAGGGTGCTTTTGGGTACCCTTTTTTTGTGCGCGGATTCAGTGAAGCCGCCGGTGCATCCGAGAATGACATCAACGGTCGGCATTATGCCGTGGATCAAAAGGACGGCATTGCGCCGTCAAATACATGCAGGAGAGGAGGTGTTTGCCGGTCGCACATTATAAAGCCCGGGTCAGGGATCTGACCCGGATAAATGAAGCCATCAGGGTTGACAAGGTACGGCTGATCGGGCCGGACGGAGAGCAGATCGGGATCAAGAGCCGTCAGGATGCGCTCGATTTCGCCGTATCGAGGAACCTTGACCTGGTTGAGGTCGCACCTGAAGCCGACCCTCCTGTCTGCCGGGTGCTCGACTATGGCAAGTACAAGTACGAACAGGAGCAGAAGGCCAAGCAGGCGCGGAAGCACCAGTCCACCATAGTCGTGAAGGAAATCAAGCTGCGTCCCAAAATCGGCGTGCACGATTACGAGACCAAGAAGGGGCACGTGGTGCGGTTTCTGAACAACAAGGACAAGGTCAAGGTGACGATCATGTTTCGGGGGCGTGAGGTGGTCCATCCCAGCAAGGGAGAGGAGCTCCTCCGGCGCCTCGCCGACGATGTGGCCGAACTGGGAGTGATTGAATCGCAGCCCAACCTCGACGGCAGGAACATGATCATGGTGTTAGCCCCTGTAAAATAATTGACATTACATTGCAGCGATAAGTCAAGCACGCCGGTTGCGCATGGTTGCGCGCAGGCCGGCTGGCAAAACCCTTCAAGCCGAAAGGAAGGCATATGCCCAAGATGAAGACTCATCGCGGCGCCGCCAAGCGTTTCCGGTTCACTTCCGGAGGCAAACTGTTGCGCCGCCGTGGCTACAAGAGCCATATCCTGGAAAAGAAAAGCCCCAAGCGGAAGCGCGGTTTCCGCAAGAACGTCGAGATGGCTTCCGGCGATGTCCGGAACGCCAAGCGGATGCTGGGCAAGAGGTAGAGGAGTCGATCAGCCATGCCAAGAGTCAAGAGAAGCGTCCACGCCCGCAAGAAGAGGCGCAAGGTCCTCGACCAGGCCAGCGGGTACCGGGGCACCAAGAATTCCAGTTATAAGCGCGCCAAGGAGCAGGTCAGCCGTTCGCTGATGTACGCCTTCCGTGACCGGCGCGTGCGCAAGCGCGATTTTCGCCGCCTGTGGATCACCAGAATCAACGCTGGCGCCCGTCAGAACGGCATGTCGTACAACCAGTTCATGCACGGGCTCAAGCAGGCGCAGATCGACCTGAACCGCCGCACGCTGGCGGATCTGGCGGTCAGCGATCCGGAGATGTTCTCCAGCCTGGCCGAGCAGGCCAGGTCGGCCCTGTCGGCCTGAGGCCGGCGGTTACAGGCAAGCTCCAAGCTAACGGGGTGAAACCAAAACGGATCACCAGTCACAGTAACATCGCCGTCAAGGAAGCGGCCCGGCTGAAGCGGAAACGCAACCGCTATGCCGTGCGGCTTTTCCTGGCGGAAGGCGAAGACCTGCTGGATGCGGCGCTCAGGCGCGTGATCATGCCCCGGCAGGTTTTTGTGCTGGAGGGGCATGAGGGGCCCGCCGGCAAGGCTTTGGCCAAGGCGCAGGCGTCAAGCGACGAGTCCCGGCGGGGCAGGCGGCCGCGGGCCGAGGCGCCGGAATTTTATGCCGTCAACCAGACGGTGATGGCGAAGCTCTCGGAGCTGGGCAGCGGCTCGCGCGTGATATCCGTGTTCGCGCTCCAGGAGCCGCGCCTGCCGGACGCGCTGCCGGCCGCCGTGGGTGCGGGCGGTTCGGCGGGAGAGGAAACCGCTGCGGGCCCGTTGGTCTTTCTGGCCGGTGCGGGCGACCCCGGCAACGTCGGGACTGCGATCCGCTCGGCAGCCGCGCTCGGCGCCGGCGGCGTGGTTCTGGATCCGGAGACCGCAGATCCCTACAGTCCCAAAGCGCTGCGCGCCACGATGGGGTCGGTGTTCAACATGCCGGTATATCTGAACGTGGCCGCCGGCGAGCTTGTCGCCTGGGCCGTGGGTCTGGGCCTGAAGATCGTGGCCGCCGACGCGCACCGGGGCATGGCGCCCTGGGAGGCCGACCTGAGCGGCGGCTTCGTGCTGGCGCTGGGCGCCGAACGCGGCGGTTTATCCGGTCGGCTGAAAGCGGCGGCGCAGGAGATCGTACGCATCCCGCAAGGCGAAGCGGCCGAATCGGTCAATGTGGCGCAGGCGGGTTCGATCCTGCTTTATGAGGCGCTCAGGCAGCGAGAGGCGCTCAGGCAGCGAAAGTGTTAGAGTTTCATCGATTTATGAACGACGACCTGAAAGAACAGCTTAAGGCGCACGCGGGCCTGGCCGCGCTCTACGAGCAGGCTATGGCGCAGATCGGGCAGGCCGGGACCACGGCGGCGCTGGAAGAGGCGCGCGTCCGCCACCTGGGCCGCAAGAGCGGCCTGTCGCAGCTGCTGCGGAGCATCCCCGAGCTGCCGGCGGAGGAACGCCCCATTGTTGGCAAATACGGTAACCGGGCGCGGACGGCGCTGGAGCAGGCGCTGGCGGCCCGCAAGCACGAGCTGGAAACCGGTGAGCTTTCCCGGCGGCTGGCAGCCGAGCAGGTCGACATCACGCTTCCCGGCGAACCCTTCCCCCGCGGCCATCTGCACCTGATCACGCAGACCCAGTGGGAGATCGAGGATTTTTTCGCCGGCCTCGGTTACCGCATCGCCGAAGGTCCCGAGGTCGAGACCGGCTATTATAATTTCACGGCGCTGAACACGCCCGAGGGGCATCCGGCCCGCTCGCTGCACGACACCTTCTTCATCGAGGACAAGCCGGATGTCCTGCTGCGCACGCATACTTCCCCGGTGCAGATCCGGGTGATGGAGAAAGAAGATCCGCCGGTCTACGTCATCATTCCCGGCCGGGTCTACCGCCGCGACTCCGACGCTACGCACACACCGATGTTCCACCAGGTGGAGGGGCTGGCGGTGGACGAGCACATCACCATGGCCGACCTGAAGGGGACGCTCGAGGCCTTCGCCAAGCACATGTTCGGCGCCGGGCGGGAGATCCGCCTGCGGCCGCATTACTTCCCCTTCACGGAGCCCAGCGTCGAGGTGGACGTCTCCTGCATGATCTGCGGCGGCGCCGGCTGCCGCTCGTGCAAGCACAGCGGCTGGCTGGAGATCCTGGGTGCCGGCATGGTCGATCCCAACGTCTTTGGCTTCGTTGACTATGAGCCCGACGAGGTCAGCGGGTTCGCCTTCGGCATGGGCGTGGAGCGCATCGCCATGCTCAAGCACGGCATCACTGATCTGCGGATGTTCTATGATAACGACATGAGATTTATCAACCAGTTTTGATGAGCCGACTGAAAGATTCATTGTCAACCAGCGCCGCGATTTCGCCGGCTGGGGAGATCGGCAGATGAAAGTTCCCGTATCCTGGCTGAAAGAATTTGTCGACACCGGCCTCAGCGCCGAGAAGCTGGCCGGGCGGCTGGCGCTGACCGGCACCGAGGTGGAGCGTATCAGCCACGCCGGCCTGCCTGCTGCAGATGGCAATCTCGACCGTTTCGTCATCGGCCAGGTGAAATCGCGCGTCCCTCATCCGGACGCCGACAGGCTGAGCCTGTGTGAAGTAGACCTGGGCGGCGGCCGCAGCGAGCAGATCGTCTGCGGCGCGAAGAATTTCCAGGCCGGCGACAAGACGGCCGTCTGCCTGCCGGGCGGCATGCTGCCTGGCCGTCCGGAGCCGCTCCGGGCCGCAAAGATTCGCGGCGTGGAATCGCACGGGATGATGTGTTCCGAGGCCGAGCTCGGACTGTCCGGCGAATCTGCCGGAATCATGATCCTGCCGGAAGACGCGCCCGTGGGCGAGCGGCTGGTCGACCACTTGCCGCTGAGCGATGATGTGCTGGAACTCGAGATCACGCCCAACCGGCCGGATTGCCTGTCGATGTACGGCGTCGCGCGCGAAGTCGCGGCCGTGACCGGCGCGCCGCTGGCGCCCGAGCCGGCAGCGGACGCCGAGCCCCGCGGTGACGATACCATCGGCGAACTGGTGAGCGTGAGCGTCGCAGACGAGCAGCTGTGCCCGCGTTACGGCGCCCGGCTGATCGTGGGGGTCAGCGTCGCCGAATCGCCCGCCTGGCTGAAGGCGCGCATCACCGCCGCCGGCATGCGGCCGGTGAACAATGTAGTTGATATCACCAATTATGTGATGTGGACGCTGGGCGAGCCGATGCATGCTTTCGACCTGGCCAGGATCGCCGGCCGGCAGCTAACCGTCAGGCGCGCCGCCAGGGGGGAGAAAATTGTCACGATCGACGGCAGCGAGCGCCGCCTGACGCCGGATATGCTCGTGGTCGCCGACGCGGAGCAGCCGATCGCCATCGCCGGCATCATGGGCGGTGAGGCCAGCGAGGTCTCCGCCGCTACAACCGACATCCTGCTGGAAGCCGCCAATTTCAACGGTCGCAGCGTGCTGGAGACATCCGTGGCGCTGGGGCTGCGCAGCGAATCGAGCACCAGGTTCGAGAAAGGTCTGGATCAGGAACTGGTGCCGAAAGCGCTGGCGATGGCCGCGCGGCTGATGGTGGAGATAGCCGGCGGCCGGCTTGTCCCGGGGGAAATCGACATCCAGGCGCGGCCGTTCATGCCGGCCGCGGTGCGGCTAAGGCCCGGGCGGGTAGAAGCGCTGCTGGGGATCAGGGTGCCGGACGAGGAGATCAGGGCCATCCTCACCCGTCTCGGTTTCTCCGTCCAGGAAAAGGAGGGCGACCTGCTGGTCTTCGTCCCCAGTTTTCGCGCCGACGTAGAGCGCGAAATCGATGTGATCGAAGAGATCGCCCGCGTGTTCGGGCTGGGGCTGATACCGCCGACGCTGCCCAGTGACATGCGCGTGCTCGGCGGGCTTTCGTCCGAACAGAAGGCCCGGCGCGGCATGGCGCGGGCACTGGTCGAGCGGGGGTTGACCGAAGTGATCAGTTATAGTTTCATCGCGCCGGATTTCGGCGACCGGCTGCGGCTGGATGCGGATGACGGCCGCCGCGAGGCGGTGGCGCTGGCCAATCCGCTTTCGGTGGAGCAGTCGGTGATGCGGACCATGATGCTGCCCAGCCTGCTGACGACGCTGGCGGTCAACCTGTCGCTGCAAAACCAGGATGTCAACATTTTCGAACTGGGCCGGATCTACCGTCCGGCCGCCGGAGAGAAGCTCTGTGACGAGCGGCGGGTGGTCGGCGGCTGCCTGAGCGGTTCGCTCAGGGGACACTCGTGGATGACCGGCGGCGGCGCCGGCGGTTTCTTCACCGGCAAGGGGATGGTGGAGGCGATTTTTGCCTCCGTTGCCGGCGATTTCACCGTCGAGCGGGCCGGCGAGCCCTTCCTTCATCCGGGAAAGTCAGCCGCGATCGTCGCCGGCGGCCGCTATGCGGGATATGTCGGCGAAGTGCATCCACTGGTGCTGGAGGCGTTTGACATCGACACGCCGGTGGTCGCGTTCGAGATCCTCGAGGAGGAACTGCTGGCCTGCGCCGCCGGCATCATCGTCTTCGAAGACCTGATCACTTATCCGGCTTCCTTCCAGGACCTCGCCGTCGTCGTCGAGGTCGACCGGCCCGCGGAAGAGATCATCGGCGTGATCAGTGACGCGGGCGCGCCGCTGCTTAAGCGCGTCCGGGTTTTTGACATCTTCACCGGCGAGCAGATCGGCGCCGGCAAGAAGAGCGTCGCCTTCAGCCTCGAGTTCCGCTCGCCCGAGCGGACGCTGACCGATGAGGACGTCGCCGCCGCGCGCGCCTCGATCGTGACGGCGCTGGCAGAAAAGCTCGGCGCCAGCCTGCGCGCCTGAGCCGGATCGCCCGGCCTGTCATTATTTTCCGCGCCGAAGCCTCTGGATGGTGCGAATTATTATGCAACTCCTGGTGAATTCCCTGTTG
>JAJYLK010000031.1 GCA_021787775.1 Actinomycetes bacterium
ATAGCGTGATTGATCTCTTTGCAGGCTTTTTTCCGATCAAGCAACCAGCTGTTCCACGACTTTCACGAGTTTATTGAGGTAATACAGGTTCGAATAGTTGCCGATTACGCCCACCAATTCTTACCCTCCAGAAATGCCTTTGTTAAAGCCATTTTCCCATGGATATATCGATGGCAGCATGCCGGGTTCGAACAATTAAGTTCAGTTTTGATGTTGCCAGTGCATTTTGTTGATAAATCAAAATCTGTCCTTCGCGACCCAACATCGAGAAAAGAGTTTCTCTCCATAGGCATCTATATAGGACATGAAGATGAGCTGCTCGATGACGATATGAAAGAATTTGTGCTTTCGGAGAACATATACGCTTGTGACTTTAGTATGGATTCAGTAGGAACGGCAAAGGACTGCGATCACGTTCAGACGACCGGCGCGTTATCAACTGATGAAACCAGCGCAACTCTTTTGAATTTGCAACCTCTGTGCTAATCTGGGTTCCGAAAAATCATAGCTTTTCGCAAACGGGGTGGGGAGCCTCATGATCTTTTTTGTGCGACGTTTGATATTTCTGTTTCTTCTGCCTGCCTTGATTCCCCTGGTTTCCGGCTGCGGCAGCTCTCAGGAGTCGGCAGCCGGCTCCGGCGACAATCCTTTCAGCGGCGATGCCAACCCCGTCTACGTGAGTGCCAGGAGCGACGATTCGCGGGCGGCGAGCGCCAATATCAGCGCCGCCGGCGGGCTGGTGACGACTACCGCCGCCGACGGCACGAAGTTCACGCTCGTCGTGCCGCCGGATGCGCTCCTCAGCAGCGAGACGATCACGATCAAGCCGGTTACAGCCATCGACGGCCTGCCGCTTAGCGGAGGCCTCACGGCCGCCGTACAGATGGAGCCGGAAGGGCTCGAGCTGCTTTCCCCGGCGATGCTGCAAATCACACCAGCCAGGCCGCTTCCCGCAGGTCAACAGATACCCTTCGCTTATACGGGAAGCGGCAGCGAATTTTTCCTGGCCGCGCGGACCATGGACAGCTCCCGGATCGACCTTCTGGTCTCCCATTTCTCCGGAACGGGCATTGGCCTCGGCTCTGGTTCCGACCTGCAAGGCCAGCAACAGCATAATCCCAGTTCAGCGCAGGACCGGCTTGTTCAGCAGGTCGGCGCGCTGCAGGATCAGCTGATTCAGCACGAAGCTGAATACAGGTCAAACGGCAGCTGGGACAGCGAGTCGAAGGACACCGTCGCGCAGATAAAGGCCGTGCTGCTGGCTTACGACCACGACGTCATCGTACCCGAGCTGGACGCCGCGGAGAACAATGAGGACATGCTGATGACCGCGGCCCAGGACTTCATCTTCTGGCGCAACTTCGCCCGCACCGTCTATAGCAAAATTGGCAACGGCGGACTGGATGGCGATATCTATTCTGCCAGCCGGACGGACATCGACCAGCTCGTCCATGGCATCGAGAACGCCTGGGCTAAGGAAAAGCAGAAATGTGCTAATAAGGATCTGTCAGCAATTCAAAAACTCGCTCAGTTGGCGCAGGTTAGCCTGATGATCGGCAGGCAGGACATGGCTAATCAGATTCTCCAGTCGATTAACGACAGCTGTGCCAAGATCGCCGTTTCCTTCGAGTCAAAGGGGAGCGTCGGAGGTCAGGGCGCCACGTGGGTTTACGACCTGTACTCGAAGTATCTGAAGGCGTCGTACGCGATCGTGACAGCGCCGACGCCACCGGAGATCATCGCCGCCTACGGCCAGCAGGCGCTGGGCGCGGCGCAGTCCGCGCTGGTCAAGCTGACAATCAAGGGCGCACTGACTTATGCTGACTATCACACGGAAGGCATTCCCGGCTGCACCCCGCATACCGACAAGTCAGGGTCCACGTTGTCCGCTACAGGGGAAATAGATCTTAATCTGCGCCAGGGAAAGACCGGACCGCCGGACATTTCTCTGGCGATCGATCCCGGCGGACCCACGGATTCCTACTACCTGGAGTGCCCCTATATCGGGCGCAGCAATGACGCCAACAACGTCTGGGCGACCGGCTGGTCATTGATGTACGGGAAGGGCATGACATTAAACGGCATCAGTCCGCAGGCCGGCCCGCCCGTTAAGAAGACGTTTGACAAGACGGCACAGGCCGGCGAAGGCACCTACCAGGACGAGACTACGATCAGTGTCGGTTTCGGCGATGACCAGGACCTTCAGGATCTCGAGGTGCAGCGCTAACGGCTTTGAACTTCTTCTGCTAGCTGATTCAGAACTCGCAGAGGGTGAGGAAGTAATTTTAAGTACGTCCTCGATCTCCTCGGGGCGGTAGGCCGGGTCGGCCGGTATGCCTTTGCCGCTGTTCTTTTTATCCAGCAGTTGACCGAAGGCTGGGAGTCGTGCACGCTGGCCGGGGTCACCACCCACTGGCGCACCAGCTTGTGCTTTATGTCGATGCTTGGGTGATTCTTGTAGCCGAAGTAGCTGACGCCGCTTTTTAATCTCTTTGGCCAGCACTTCCAGCGGATCGCCGCACTTGCCCTGTGATTCGATGAAGAACCGTCACCAGCCGGCGTGAGAATCCACAGCCGGGGGGAGGTGATAGGCCAATATGCTCGCATTCGTCAATATATACAACCAAAGTTGTATTGTCATTGTTTGAGAATTGACGTAGATTGCGCCAATCAAATGCTGCTGATTCCGGCGATGGCCTGCCTTCTGGGCGGCTATTCAAGATCAGGTGAATATTCAGTTCCATCATATCGCCCGAGCTTGAACGGCCTATCCGTTTGCTTCCCTTAATCACGGCCGGCTCTTCCGGTGCCAGTACCAAATATATTGACTAAATGTAAGAAAAGTGTATAGTTAACAATACTGCGGTATTATTGCGATTCACTTGCATTGACTCGCGTCCGAACAGATGCATTGCATTGCCACGGAGGTAGGATCCGTTCGTGAACAGCCTGTTGGGGCCTGGCGTGTTGGAGCCACTCGCTTCCGGCCGTGACAATATCGGGGACCAGAACGAGAGGAGCAGGGGTCTGCTCGCCCGCATCCGCGCCTCGCTGAGTAGTCCGCTGCTGGTAGGTGAGCAGGGCGCCCGTACCCGCTACCTCAGAGTGCAGTGGTGGGTAGCCTTCTGGCGTATCATCATCCTCATCCAGATCCCGGAAGTGGCCCTCGTGCGCCCCCAGCGCTTCGGCTCGCTGGAAACGCCGTTCCTGCTGCTGGGGCTGGCTCTCGCCTACGCCATCCTCTATTACCTGCTGGCCACCCGTTCCAACCTGGGGCGCGTGCGCCGACTGCACGTTGCGGACCTGATCGTCTGCGCCGCGCTGATGCTGCTGGCGCATAACGACAAGCTAATCTTCATCTTCAGTTTCTATTCGTATTCAAGCCTGCTGGCGCGCCCCACCGGGCTGCTGCGCGAGATGGTTGCGGACACGGTGGCGCTCAGCCTCGCCTACATGCTGGCGTACGCATTCCTCGGCATTGGTCCGCTGGCGGTGCTGTCGAACGTATTTCTGCTGGGAAGTTTCGTCCTCTATTATTTCTGGGGCCTGGGCTTTGCCGGCTTCTCAGCCGTGCTCGACCGCGCTTCCTCGCTCGAGCTCGATGCGCGCCTGACGGAGCAGCGCCAGAGTTATCGCCGGCGGCTGCACGACGATCTGGGCAACACGCTCTGCGGCCTCCATTTCAAGATCCAGAGCCTGCGCCAGGGCAGCGCCAGCGACCTGCGGCAGTCGCTTGCCTTCCTGGCCCGCGGCTATGAACGGGCGAACGGCGTCCTCGGGCACCTGCTCAGCGGCCTGGACGAAGAGATGGCTGGCGGCCTGGCGGGCGTCCTCGCGGCGCTGGCTGCGGAGACACGTCAGACCGGAGGCCACGAACTCCGCTTATCGCTGCCGAAAACGAACCCGCAGCTGAGCCCCGAAGTCGAGCGGGAGGTCGTCGGGATTATCCGCGAAGCGGTCATGAACGCCATCAAACACAGCGGCACCGGCGACATCGCCGTGACGGTCCGGATGAAAAGGGCAAAGCTGGTCATCGTCATCGCCGACCACGGCGGAGGTTTCGACCAGGCGCAGCTCGAGGCTCGTCAGGCTTCGGGGAGCAAAGGCATCAAGGGGATGCGGGAGCGTGCGGCGCTGGTTAAAGGACAGCTGGGGATCGACAGCGACCGGACCGGCACCAGAGTAACGCTCAAGGTCGCCGGCGGCCGCGGCACAAAAATGCTCAACCGCATTTTGGATTACGATCCGGAGAACTCGCTCAGCGGCATCTATCCCTTCCTGGTACGGCTGCGCACCTTCATGTTCGTGTGGACACTGGCGGAGCTCTTCCTGCAGCCGGCCGGCAGACACCTGAGCGTCGCCCTGATCGTGGTCGTCCTGGCGCTGACGCTGGACTGCCTCGCCTGGATCGTGCTCCGCACTCCTCTTTTCCGGATGCTAAGCTGGCAACCGTGGGTGCTGGTGCTGGAAAACCTCGGCTTCATCGCTGTGCTGCACGTATGCCTCAATTCGGGCATCCCCTTCTTCTTCACGCTCTACCTCGGCGTCTCCGTCATCATGAATGGCATGTTCCTCGACGCGCTCAGCAACCTGGCGGTGACCATGGTGCTCAATGCCGGCATCGTCGCCATGTTCGCGGCCGCCCCCGCGGCCTTTGTCGACCTGCCTCCGGCGGGCCGCTACGAGCCGCCGCTGCAGCACACCACCATTTTTTCGATCCTGGCGGTCTCCGCGGGCCTGGCCGGCGAGTTCGTCAAGAGCCTGGAGGTGCTGCAGCTGAAAGCCGTCTCGCTGGCGCTCAGCCGGCAACGGGAGCAGCTGACCCGGGAAACCCACCGGCAGCTGCACTCGCTGGTAAACGGCCTCGGCAGGGAAGTCGCTTCGCTGACCGGTTCGCAACCGCAGCCGCTGAGCGTCAGTCAGATCAGAAGCATCGAAACACGTTCTACCGATCTGAAAACCAGGCTGCGGACCATTCTCAGATCGCTGGATGAACCGGCGACCATAACTACCCCAGACTCAGGAGCCGCATGATGCACAAACCGCCGATCCGGATAATCATCGTCGACGACCACCCGGTTGTGCTGGAGGGGCTCTCCACCGGTCTCGGCCAGTTCCCCAACGTCCATGTGGTCGGCACCGCCGCCAGCGAGGAGGAAGGCAAGGAAGTCATCGCCGCGGGAGGATTCGATCTGCTGGTGACCGATCTCTATCTGTCCGCCACCCGCGACGGACTGGAACTCATGCGCCACGCCCGCGGCCTGTTTCCGGAACTGAAGGTGATCGTGCTTTCCTATTCGCATCAGCCCGACGATGTCTTTGATGCCAACCAGGCCGGGGCCGACGCCTACCTCGTCAAGGACAGCGACCTGGAGGAGATTGCCGAAGCGCTGGAGACCGTGATGGACGGCGGCCGCCCGTCGCTGAAGCCGGAACTGGAGGCCGCGTTGTGGAAGAAGCTCAGAGACGTGCCTCCGGCGGAGCTGCCGCATAAACTGACCGAGCGGGAACGGGAGATACTGCGCCTGATGACGCTTGGTGATACAAATGAGGAGATCGCGCAAAAACTGTATCTCAGCCCCCGGGTAGTGCGCCGCTCCAATACGGCCATCTACAAGAAGTTGTCGGTCCGCAACCGCTCCGAAGCCATCGCCTGCGCAACCCGCCAGAAGTGGTTCAAGTAAGGACCGTTTCGCCGATAGCGGCTATTGCCACGTCAAGATCAGCGCCCCCGCGCTGTCCCCTTTTGCCCCCCACAAAGTCCTCTTTTGCCCCTCCCGTAAAGACGATACTTGAATCATAATAAATGTGCGTTAGTTACTGATTTAAAACATTGGCCATTTCCTGATGGCCGGAAATTTTTTCTTTTGGCGCTTGTCCCCGAACGGGCGCCAAGAATAAAAATCAGCGCGGCTCCTACCCCGCGCTGATTTTTATTTTTTTCCACTCTGCAGTATTTAGGAACTTTAGGAAAGGAACGTCCCCAAAGAGACAAAGAGAAAGCCCCGACTGAGAAATCGGGGCCTTCCAAGGGGGGCGATTAAGCCCATGACACTAAGAGAATTATGTTAGTTAGCATCATAACCTCATAAAAATTACCCGTCTATAGTGCGTTTTCACTATTTGTGTGATGGGAAACCATCATGCCGGATGCCAAAACATTGATTGTGGTGGGGTTTCTTTCCAGCTGGCTTAGCCGACGAAATCGACATAACCGGCACGAACGGCGTAGGCCACCGCTTCCAGCTTGCTGTGCACGCCGAGTTTGCCCAGGATGTTCTGGATGTGGTTGCGCGTCGTCGTGGGGCTGATGTAGAGCTGCCTGGAGATGACATCATTGTTCAGACCTCGCGCCAGCAGCTGCAGGATCTCCAGTTCGCGCCGGGTAAGCCGGGTGATCGCCTTGCTGCCATCGCCGTCGGCCTCGTCCGCGAAGCCTTCGCCGTTGCTGAGGGGGTTTGGCTGCTCGTAGTGCTGCACGGCGGCGCGCACATGTTTTGCAAGCGCTTCCAGCTTGCTGTTCTTGTGACGCAGCCGGTCATATGCCAGTTTGATCCTGATCGCGGCGCCGATCCGGGCCAGCAGCTCATCCCGTTCGAAAGGCTTGGCCAGAAAGTCATGGGCACCGATCTCGAAGCCGGCCACCTTGTCCTCGATGCTCGGTTTTTCATGGATGAAGATCACGGGGACATGCTTGAGAACGTTGTCGGACTTGAGTGCCTTGCAGACCTCATGACCGCTCATCACGGGCATATCGACGTCGAGGACGATGACGTCGGGATGTTCGTCGCGCGCGATCTGATTGGCGGCGGAGCCGTCTACAGCCGTGTGCACGCGGTAGCCCGCTTTGGTGAGACACTCCTTTGTGAGGTGAAGCACCTCCGGATCGTCATCGACGACCAGAACGGTTTCGTTCGGCATCTCTCCCACCCGCATCGTCCGACCTTCCAAACACCGCCGCCATCCGCCCGCCCGGCCGAGCCGGGAAGGCGGGACGGCGACGGTTCCGTTTCAACTGCAACATCACGACCGCTTCTGTCCCTACCGAACAAACAACTCTTCAAAAGAAGCCGTTTTAGTATACAAAAATAATCGGGATTTGTCAGTTTGAAGGATAATTTTTTTTGATCAGAAACATGGTGAAACTTCTTCAGGGGTCAGCGCCGGTAACGTTCCCGGCCGCTGCGGTAGAGATCGCCGCCGTGCGCGTCGATGATCACGATGGCAGGGAATTCCACCACATCAAACCGGTAGATGGCTTCGGGGCCGAGTTCGGGGTAAGCCACCGTTCCGGCCTTTGTCACCCGCTCGGCCAGCAGCGCCCCGGCGCCGCCCACGGCAGCCAGGTAAACGGCACCGCTCTCCCGGATGGCCGCAGCCACCTCCGGGCTTCGCTCCCCCTTGCCGATCAGGGCGCGAACGCCGCGCGAGAGGATTGCGGTGGTGTAGGCATCCATGCGGGAGCTCGTCGTCGGCCCCGCGGAACCCACCGCCCGCCCCGGTGAAGCCGGCGTGGGTCCGACGTAGTAGATGATCTGGCCCGCAAGCTCGACTGGCAGCTCCTCACCGCGTTCGATCAGGGCGGCCAGCCGGCTGTGAGCAGCGTCGCGCGCGGTGTAGATCGTGCCGGTGATGAGCACCTGGTCCCCGACTCTGAGCGCCCGGGTGTCTTCTGGGGTTAGCGGCGGCTTGAGCATCACGCTCATGTCAGATGCTTCCCGAGGCGCGCCTGGCTGAGTTGCACTGGATACCGATCGCCACGGGCAGCGAGGCAATGTGGCAGGGCTCCTCCTCGAGCGCCACGCCGAGGCAGGTTATCCGGCCGCCGAAACCGCCGGGGCCGATGCCGAGGTCGTTGACCCGGTCCAGGATCTGCTGTTCCAGCCCCGCGAGCGCCGGATCGGGATTCGCCTCCTTCGCCCGCCGCAGCATCGCTTTCTTGCTGAGCACCGCAGCCCGGTCCATGGTGCCGCCCACACCGATGCCAAGAAAGATCGGCGGGCAGGGGCTGGCGCCGGCGCGGCTGACCGTGTCGACGGCGAAATCGATCAGTCCCGGCACGCCGTCGGCCGGCTTGAGCATGACCAGACGGCTCATGTTCTCGCTGCCGGCGCCTTTTGGCAGGACCGTGATCCGGACCGCATCGCCCTCGACCAGATCGAGGTGCAGCACCGCGGGCGTGTTGTCGCCGGTGTTCTGACGCCGGAAGCAGGGCCCGGCGACCACGGAAGCGCGCAGGTACCCTTCCCGCTGCGCGCGGGCGACGCCGGCGTCGACAGCCGCGGCCAGCGGACCGCCGCTGATGTGCACGTCACGGCCCAGCTCGATGAATACAACCGCCAGGCCGGTATCCTGGCACAGCGGGACGCGGTTGCGCCCGGCGATGCGGGAATTTTCCAGCAGAGTCTCCAGCACGGCGCGCCCCTGCGGGGATTCCTCGGCGGCGAGCGCCGCCTCCAGCGCCGCGACCACGTCGGCGGGCAGACTGAAATTGGCTTCCTGGTATAGTTTTGCCACCATGTCGGTGACCGCGGCCGCGCTGACCTCTTTCATGGCTACCCCCCGAGACCCAGCATCCGGCGCGCCCCGGCGGCGACATCTTCCGGCGGCCGTGGCTCCCGGGCCACGCCGCTTGCCACTGCCGCAGCCGCCACCGCAGCCGCCACCGCCGGCGCCACCCTCAGGTCGAAGGCAGGCGGGATGATGAACTCCGGTCCCAGCCGCTCACCGACCAGATCGGCCAGCGCCGTCGCCGCTGCCATCTTCATCTCGAGGTTGATTACGGCGGCGCGCACATCCAGGGCTCCCCGGAAGATGCCCGGAAAACCCAGGACATT
>JAJYLK010000032.1 GCA_021787775.1 Actinomycetes bacterium
TCGGTGGAAGAGGTGCTCTACCCGGCGATGGAGGACTACCAGCTGGACATCATCATCGGCCAGGGTCCCAGCGCCCGCACCATCCGCCTGGACGTGCCGCCGTTCACCATGGTCGGCGCCACCACGCGCGCCGGGCTGATCACCACGCCGCTGAGAGACCGCTTTGGCGTCACCCACCGGCTGGAGTATTACAATGCGGCAGAGCTGTCAAAAATCGCCGCTCGTTCCGCATCCATCCTTGGGGTCGAAGCCGAGGAGGACGGCCTGATGGAGATCGCCGGCCGCTCGCGGGGCACGCCGCGCGTCTGCAACCGGCTGCTCAGGCGCGTACGGGATTATGCGCAGGTGAAAGCCGAAGGCCGCATCACCCGCGACATCGCCCGCAGCGCGCTCGGGCTGCTGGAAGTGGACGGCGAGGGTCTGGACAAGGTCGACCGGGAGATCCTGCGGCTGATCATCGAGAAGTTCGACGGCGGCCCTGTCGGCCTGAGTACGCTGGCAGTGGCTGTGGGCGAGGAACGTGACACCATCGAGGATGTCTACGAACCATATCTGCTGCAGCGCGGCATGCTGAAACGGACCCCGCGCGGCCGCGTCGTCACGCGGCTGGCCTACGAGCATCTGGGCGCCGCGGCGCCCGGTGCGGCGGGCGGACAGGGCAGGGAGGCGCCGGCCGCGGAGGAGAAGCTTTTCTAGCCGGCGTGACGGCGCCCTGGCGCAGCCCCGCGGATTTTGCCGGCCGCTGCGTCATTTTACACATTGTTAACAATGCCGATTTATAATGCTGCGAGTAATTCCTGCGTGAACAATACTTCCGGGAGGGTATCAATCTTGGCTGTGAATGATGCGAGGATCGCCTGTGTTTAGCGCCCTCGCCCGCTTTTCCGTCCGCTTCCGCTGGCTGGTGATCGCCGCCTGGATCATCGCCGTGCCGGTGGTGCTCAAGACGCTGCCGTCCCTGTCGAGCGTCACCCAGTCCAACAATTCGCAGTTCCTGCCGGCCGACTCGCCCAGCATGCAGGCCGCGCAGCAGGCAGGGCCGTTCCAGGGCAAGCAGACCACTTCGACGTCGACAATCGTCGTGGAGCGGGCATCGGGTCCGCTGACCGCGGCGGACCAGCAGGCGGTCATGCGCCTGGAACAGGCCGTGGCCAAGATCCCCGAAGTCAGCACCGTGCGGGACCAGGGGGTTTCGGCGGACGGCCAGGCCGGTGAGGCGATGGTGGGCGTCAACGCTGATTTCGGCACCGGGGCCCAGGCAGTCGTCTCCAGTATCCGCGCTGCATTCAACCAGGCTGGAGCGCCGCCGGGACTGACCTTCCACCTCACCGGGAGGCTGGCGCAGTCGGTGGATGCCAACGCTACCGGCGACCGTTCCCGCAGCTCCGCCCAGAACTATTCGATCCTGCTGATCATCATCTTGTTGCTGATCGTCTACCGCTCGCTGATGGCGCCGCTGGTGACGCTGCTGCCGGCGGGCATCTCGCTGGCGCTCTCCGGGCCGCTGATCGCCGAGTCCACCAAGCTGGGGCTGCAGGCTTCAGAGATCACGCAGATCCTGCTGATCGTGCTCATCCTGGGAGCGGGCACCGACTACGGCCTGTTCCTGGTATTCCGCGTCCGCGAGGAGCTGCGTGGCGGACTGGCGCCAATGGACGCAGTGGTCCAGGCGATGTCGCGCGTGGGTGAATCGATTACCTTTTCCGCTTTTACCGTCATGGCGGCGCTGCTGAGCCTGCTGCTGGCCACCTTTGGCATCTACAAGGGGATCGGCCCGGGGCTGGCGATCGGGCTGGCCGTGATGCTGCTGGCGGCGCTTACCTTCCTTCCGGCTCTGCTGGCGGTGTTCGGCCGGGCGGTTTTCTGGCCGTCCAACCTGAAGCGGCCGCAGAAGAGCGGTCTCTGGGGCCGGCTGGCGGTACGCATCGTCAAGCATCCTGTGGTGACCTTGATCCTCGGCATCGTCCTGTTCGGCGCGCTGGCAGCCGGTATCGCCGGCTATCAGACGACCGGCTTCTCCGACAACAGCTCCAGCAACTCCGGCAGCGACTCCGCCCAGGGAACCGCGGTTCTCGCCAGGCATTTCCCGGCGGCCAATGACAATCCCGAAAGCCTGCTGCTCACTTTCAGCCAGCCGGTCTGGAACAACCTCGCCGTCGTGGCTACCGCGGAGCAGGAACTGAAAGCCTCGCCGGTGTTCAGCACCGTCGGCGGACCTTTTGCCGGCGGCAAGGCTTCGCTGACGCCGCAGCAGCTGTTGCGTCTGCATGACCTGCTGGGTCCGGCGGCTTCGCTGCCGCCGACGCCGCCGCCGGGACTGAAATCGCTCGCGGGGCTGAAATTGCCTGCCGGTGTTACACCCACCCAGGTCTACCAGCTGTACCGTTCGACGGCGCAGTTCATCAGCCCGGATGGCCGCACGGTGCAGTTTTACGGCCAGCTGAGCGCGGGCGCCGCCGGCTCCAGCGAGGCGATGCACGCGGTGCCGGATGTGCGGGCGCAGCTGAACCGGGTCGCGGGTGATGTGGGCGCCGCCAAAAACGGCGTGGCCGGCCAGGACGCCGCCGCCTTCGACGTCAGCAGCGCGGCCACGTCGGACCTGTGGCGCATCGTCCCGATCGTCCTGGTGATCATCGCGGCGCTGCTGGCGGTGATGCTCAGAAGCCTGGTCGCCCCCTGGTATCTGATCGCGACCGTCGGCTTTTCCTATATTTCTTCACTGGGATTCGCGATGATCGTGTTCGTCCACTGGGGCGGGCAGGGAGGACTCAACTTCATCCTGCCGTTTTTGATGTTCGTCTTTTCCATGGCATTGGGGGAGGATTACAACATCCTGGTGATGAGCCGCATCCGCGAGGAGGCCCACAACCACGCATCGCTGCGCGATGCGGTAGCCAGGGCCATCAGCATCACCGGTGGCACTGTTACCTCCGCCGGACTGATCCTGGCCGGCACCTTTTTCGTGCTGGGCATCAGCGGTGGCAACCCGCAGGTGGAGCAGATCGGCTTCGCCATCGCCTTCGGCATCATGCTCGACACGTTCTTCGTGCGCACGCTGCTGGTGCCGTCCGTGGTGGTGCTGCTGGGAAGGTGGAACTGGTGGCCGTCGAAACTCTGCCGGCGGGAACCGGCTGCCTGCGGTGAAGTCGATGCCGCGCCGGTTGCGGAAGACGCCGGCGGGGCGCCCGAGGCGCCGCTGGCGACCGGGAAGCCGGAGCTGGATACGGGGAACTAGCTCCAGGAAGCCTTGAAATCCGTCGGCACGACCTGAACCCAGGTCTGCCCCACGTCCAGCGGGATCGGTTGGCCGCTGGCATCCACGTAAGTTGTGACGTCATCCCTCGCGGGCCGCTGCCACTGGCCGCTGATTACCTGCCCGTCACGGAAGACCAGCACCCTGCCGCTGCCAGTCATGGCGAAATCCAGACCCCGTTCGCCGCTGGCATCCTCGACGATATTGCTGGTAGTCACCTGCACATACTGGATGATGACGTTCTTGGGCGCGATCTGCTGGCCGTTGGCGGCGTCCTTCTGCTGCTCGCCGTCCACGGAGCGTAGCCAGCTGTTGCTGCTGGCGTCGTATGTGTAGCTGACGCTGGCCCACGGCGAGTAGGGGACCGAGATCCTGGTGATCTGCGCCTGGACCGGGGGCGAGTCCGCTTTGAATGCCGGTCCCACGATGTTCGCCTGCACGGACAGTCCTCCATCGGCGGCGGCTTTGCGCAGCGCCGTTGTGCTGGTCATCAGGTTGTGCGGCGCGAAGCGGTCGTTGACGCGGTGAAAGGCGGCGGAAAAGCTGCTGTCGGTCATGTTGGGAACGTATGCGGCGGCGGCTCTCAGCCTGGCGGTCGTGCCCTGACTGGAGCCGGAATTCACCAGCAGCGCGCCGTATTCGGGCGTCAGCTCCAGGTCGATCAGCCGCGCGCTTCTGACCGGCCCCACGGTGGCGGCGTCATGGCAGGCGAAGACGGCGTTGTAGCGGGTGATCTGCCCTTCCGCCATCTCCTCGTAGACGAAATCGGCCTGGCTCAGGCCGGCTTGCGGCCGCGCCGCGGGCGCGTTGTCGATCTGTACCACCAGCGGCCGGTTCATGGTGCTGCTGCGATCGTTGGTCCGGGAGCCGTCGAGCGGACAGCTATAGGCGAGCGGCGCTGGCGGTGGCGGTGTGGTGGCGGTCGGGGATGTCGCCACCGTGGCGATGGCCGCCGCCGGCGGTTGCCGCGAACGCCAGACTGCCCAGGCGACAAACGCGATGGCAAGCACCAGAAGAATAATCAGGCTTACTGTTATCCATCTGTTATATCGGCCGGGAATCGAGGCGAGCTTCTTTCCGGAAGGAGTCACGAACCAGATGAGAGTAGCGAAACGGTCCTGGAAAGTCAAAACTGACGCGGTACCGCGGGGGCCGGCGGGCGGGAGAATCTGTCCCTCCGGGATGCGGAAAAAGGAAATGCCGCAGTTACCGCAGGCACCGGGCTTTGCTAGAATTTGCAGGATGTCTTCTTTTACGAAAATGAATCTGCTGCTTCACATCTGCTGCGCGCCCTGCTCCACCGCCACCGTCGAGGCCTGGCGGCAGGACGGCGTCCGCCTGACCGGCGTCTATTTCAATCCCAACATCCAGCCGCTGGGCGAGCACCAGCGCCGCTACGATACGCTGCTGGCTTACGCCAGCAAGATCCGGCTGCCGCTGATCGGCGAGCCGGAATATGATGTCACAGCCTGGCTGCGGATGGTGGCCGGCAACGACACCGGTCCGGCGCGCTGCCGCCTCTGCATCCGCCAGCGGCTGGAGCACACGGCGCAGTTGAGCGCCACCGCCGGCATGGATGCATTCAGCACGTCGCTGCTGGTGAGCCCTTACCAGCAGCACGAGATCATCAGGGAAGAAGGCGAGCGCGCCGGCCGGGAGGCAGGGGTCGAGTTCGCTTACCGCGATCTGAGGCCGGCCTACCGCCGCAGCGTCGGGCTGGCGCGCGCGGCCGGGCTCTACCGGCAGAAATATTGCGGCTGCATCTACAGCGAGGCGGAAGCGGCTGCGAAGCCGCGGCGGCCGAAACCGGCGTCCAGGGGGCGGACGTAAGCCGTGCTCACCAGCGAGCTGGACTACCACCTGCCTCCGGAGCTGATCGCGCAGCATCCGCTGGTTCCCCGTGACAGCAGCCGCCTGATGGTCTTTGAGCGCAACAGCGGCCGGCTGCAGCACCGGAAGATGCGCGACCTGCCGGCTTTCCTGAGCCCGGGGGATATCCTTGCCTACAACCAGTCGCGCGTGCTGCGGGCGCGGGTTTTCGCCCGCAAGCCCACGGGCGGCCGTGTCGAGATCCTGTTTCTGCGCAAGCGGCAGGCAAGAATCTGGGAGGCGCTGCTGAAGCCCTCCGCCCGCCTGAGCGAGGGCATGCGGCTTGAAGTCGATACGGAGGAGTCCGAACCGGTCTTCGAGCTGCTGCGGCGGCTGGGTGAGGGCCGCTGGCTGGTCAGGAACCGCAGCCGGCTGGCGACGGGGGAGTTGCTGGAGCGGGTCGGCGAGATGCCACTGCCGCCGTACATCAGGGAAAAGCTCAAGGAGCCGGAGCGCTACCAGACGGTCTACGCCCGGGAGCCGGGCTCGGCGGCGGCGCCCACCGCCGGGCTTCACTTTACTGAGGAGCTGATCTCTGACATAAAAGCCCAGGGAGTGGCGCTGGCCCCGCTGACCCTGCACGTCGGTCTGGACACTTTCCGCCCAGTGAGCGAGGGTGATCTTTCGCTGCATGCCATCCACAGCGAGAGCTACAGCGTGCCCGCCGGGAGCTACACGGCCATCCTGGAGGCGAAGCTTCGCGGCGGCAGGGTCGTGGCCGTCGGCACTACCGCGGTGCGCACGCTGGAAACGGTCTTCAGCGAACCGCCGCGCCCGCTCGGGGGCGACACCGATCTGTTCATCACGCCGGGTTTCAGGTTCCGGGCCGTGGATGCCCTGCTGACCAATTTTCATCTGCCCCGCTCGACCCTGCTGGCGCTGGTGATGGCATTTGCCGGCGTCGATGAGACCCGGCGGCTGTATGGCGAGGCGGTCAGGGAGCGCTACCGTTTCTTCAGCTTCGGCGACGCGATGCTGCTGCTGTAATAAGACCCGGACGCCCGGACTGTGTCTGCCGGCTACCTGCTCGCCAGGTTGCGCAGGATGTCCATCTGTTCCTCCTGCATCTTCAGCAGCTCCTTCACCTGGCGGTCGTAGAGCTGTTCCAGTTTCGTGTGCATGGTGTCGAGCCTGTTCTGCAGCCACTCGATCTCTTCCTCCGCCTTGCTGTCAATCTCGAAATCGCGCTCGCTCTTCAGCCGGTCATGTTCCTCCTGGCGGTTCTGGCTCATCATGATCACCGGCGCCTGGATGGCGGCCAGGCAGGAGAGCACCAGGTTCAGCAGGATGAACGGATAAGGATCCCAGCCTTTGATGAAAGCCACGCTGTTGAGCAGCATCCACACGCCGAGTACGATCAAGAAGCTGAAGATAAAGCGCCAGCTGCCCGCCATCTTGGCGAGGGCGTCCGCTGCCCGGTCGCCGAAAGTCAGCCGTTCCTCATGGAGCTTGTTGACATTCCTGACCGTCTTGCCGGTGACCGGAAGCGGCTGAGACTGCGCACCCGCCGCCGCCGGCGGTGGTTCGGTTGCCATTCCATACCTCCTGTGTTGTTTGGGCGCCATTATAGCGCTCCACGGTCAGATATGAAACAGATGCGGGCAAGCGGGAAGCCGGGTAAATCCGGTCAGGCGGAAAGGGCGGAGCGGGCGGCTGCGGCTGCGCCGGATCGGGCTGCGGCTGCGCCGGATCGGGCCGGGCGGTGTCTAAAGGTCGCCGCTCTGGGGGTAGTTGTCGGAGATCTGCGGATTCTGATGGTAGGCCTGCGACTGCTGGAACGCGCCCCAGAAAGCCTGTTCGATCGGCAGTCCCCTGTCTATTCCCTGATCGACGAGAAAGTTGGTGAACACGCCGCGCTGGGCGCTGGGCAGCTCGTTGGAAAGCTCGTCGACCTGGCTGGAGGTCGTGACGATGCGGTTGGGGCCGGCGATGCCCGGGCGGATGAAGCCGCCCGCGAAGCAGCTGTCGATCGAGACCCACATCAGGTGCGGATGGATGAGCGAGAGCTTGTCGGCCAGGTCGCCGTCCCAGATCAGACCGTCGCCCTTGTGGTAGTCATAATTGTAGAAGTCGAACGGCACCAGCGCCGAAGCCGCCGGGAAGCCGGGAATGTCCAGGCCGGCGCCCGCGCCGTTGCGCAGTCCGTGCCCGCTGTAAAAGAAAACGACTTCGGAGTTGGCGTTGATTCCGGGATTGGTTACCAGCCAGCTGAGCGCCGAAATGATGTTGTCGTGCGTCGCCTGGTTGTTCTGCAGCAGCCTGATGTTCTGCGGCAGGAAGCCCTTCTGCTGGGTGAGCATCCGGTACACGCTGCCGGCATCCTGGTCGGCGTAGTGGACCGCCCCGAAATCGTAATGGTCGTAGTCAATGCCGATGATGACCGCGTACTTGCCAACGACGGGCGTGGCGGGTGCGGCTGCCGGCTGTGCGGCGCGCACCGGTGGCGCAGCGGATGCGGCTGCCGCCTGCGGCGATGGGGCGGACGGCTGGCCCGGCGGTGCGCCGGTTCCCTTGCTGGAGGATGCGGCAGCCGGAATCCTGAAGACGTCGTTGCCCTGGAGGGAATTGAAGCCTATGAATCCGAGCACCACTACTGCGAGGGTTACTACAGCGATGATTGTCTTGCTACCGTGGAGGAACATCCTTGGCGATTGTAACATGAAACCCGGTGAAAGGATAATTCCGTGCATGCTCCGGCCTGCCCGGCCGGGTTTTCAGCTAAGATAGAACCTGTCGTGAACCCGTTTTCCTTTGAAATCGAGGCCCGCCAGGGCGAGGCGCGCGCGGCTGTGCTCAGGACCCCGCACGGCGCCTTCGAGACTCCCTGTTTCATGCCGGTCGGCACCCGGGCGACGGTGAAGACGCTCTCGCCGCGGGACCTGGCCGAGGCCGGCGCCGGCGTCATCCTCGCCAACGCCTATCATCTTTATTTCCGGCCCGGCGTGGAAACGGTGGCGGCCATGGGCGGCCTGCACCGGTTCATGTCCTGGGAAGGCCCCATCCTCACCGACAGCGGCGGCTTCCAGGTGTTCAGCCTGGGGGAGACGGCCCGCATCCACGGCGACGGCGTCGAGTTCCGCTCGCTCTATGACGGCTCGGCTCATTTCTTCACCCCGGAGATGGCCACCGCGGTTCAGGAGCGTCTCGGCGCGGACATCATCATGTGTTTCGACGAGTGCCCTCCGGCCGGAGTCGACCGGGGATATCTGCGCCAGGCAGTGCTGCGCACAGCCGAGTGGGCCGGCCGCTGCCGGCGGGCGCAAGCACGGGAAGATCAGCTGCTGATGGGCATAGTCCAGGGCGGCACCGACCTCGATCTGCGCCGCGAGAGCGCCGAGCGCACCATCGAGCTCGGTTTCGGCGGCTATGCGCTGGGCGGCCTCAGTGTCGGCGAGGAGCGCGCGGCGATGCTGGAGACAATGCGGTTCACCGCTGGCCTGCTGCCGGCGGAGAAGCCGCGTTACTTCATGGGACTGGGCGATCCTGCCGGCATCCTCGAGGCGATCGCCGCCGGCATCGACATGTTCGACTGCGTGCTGCCCACGCGGGTGGCGCGCAACGGCCGCGCCTTTACCTCCGAGGGCAGCCTCAACCTGCGCAACGCGGTCCATGCCCTGGATGACGGCCCTCTGGAGCCCGGCTGCCGCTGCTACGCCTGCCAGAGCTTCAGCCGCGCCTACCTCCGCCACCTGGTGACGCAGAAGATCGGAA
>JAJYLK010000033.1 GCA_021787775.1 Actinomycetes bacterium
GGACAGCTTCAAACCAGCGGTACCCTCCAGCCAGGGGCCTATGTCACCCCGACCTTCCCCGGGACAAAGAACGGCCCGGTGGAGGTCCAGGCCTGGACAGATTCAAGCAGGCAGACAGCCGCGAAAGTGCTGGCCTCCCAGCGGGTGCTATGGAACGGGTATTTTAATGAGATGATGGGGCAGTGAAAAAGCTGGTTGTCAATTTTTTATGGGGCGGATCCTTTGAATTGACGTATTTATGAAAACATACAACCCTGAAATGTCAAGACAGCCATTTATTAGGCGGCACCGGTGGGTTTTCAATCTGCTTTGGTGGATATCCATGATGATTATTGGGGTAATCTGCTTCTTATCGCCAATTGCAGATATTTTTCGAAACCATAACTTATCTGGATTCTGGTATTTTTCCCAAACGATTGCCCTATTTTTGTTTTTACAAGCTATTGTCCACTGGTTCATATTAGCTCACTTTTACCCTCAAAAACGCTTAAGCAATACATTGTGGGCGGTAGTCCTCATGCCATTTCTTTTATTCATTGGAATTGGGTACACAATATTAGTAATGGGTGTTGTCGGCCTCAGTCAATTGCATGGTTGAATCATGAAACTGACCATACAGCATTTATAGAATGAGATTTTAACTTGCCTATTACAACAGACCGACCTGATACTCGGACAAAATCATTTCAGAAGTGGCTTCTCAGTTTTTTTTGGTGGATTATCTGGTCTGCCGTAAGCTTTATCTTTGCATATAAAATGCAAAAGATTTCAGCATGGTACCTCTGGCTAGCCTTATCTCTCGGTACCACGCTGGTTATAGAATCCTTTTTCTATAGGATAATCATCAAATCATTATTTCATGCCAGAAATAATATCCTCTGGGTGCTGTTGATGGCATTTGCCGTCGCCTTTGGATTTTGGGTTCTTGTAATGATGGATGTCTTTCTGAATATCAACAAGATTAGATAGCCTTTGTCTTGGATAATGGGTCACGGCCCAACTCTACGGTCAAGTCAAGAATCTTCTGAGAGTTCCCCTAAATAGCCTGGCCAATCCTGCTCTCGCTAGTCCCTCTCTGCCCCTCATCAAAGCCCCGGCGCGTGGGAAAATAATCCTTCTCAGCGCGGCGCCCCCAGGATCTCGTTGAAATGTCCGTTCCAGATGACCCGCTGGGATGCGACCACGTTGCCGCTCGCTGTCAGCTCAACCGGGCCGGCCATAACCCCCGGAAACACCGGCGTGGCCTTGCCATGAGCCGGGATGATTCCCGGATTGCCGGGCCCGGCTGGCATGACTGAGCCGCCAATTTTGATTTCATAACTTATCTGCGTTTCATTGGGATTGACAATCAGCACCCAGTTGGTGGCGCCCGGGCTTTTCATGTCATACCAGGTCCAGTCATAGCGGGAAGCGATTCCGGCTGCCGGCTGGCCTGGCAGTTCCTCGAACGATGGACCCCATAGCGTTCTCTGTGAGGCGATGCAGCTAGCCGGCTCGCCGGTCGCAAACCAGGTTGTAAGTTTGAGCGGCCCGCCGATCTTGCCCCCGAGCCGCGGCGTGATCTCGGCGCCCGGATCGATGGCGCCGGTCTGACATGCCTGATCGCCTGACAGAGACCCGGTGGCGGTGCAACCGCTGTTCAGATCTATCCGGTAGTCGACTGGCTGCGAATTTGGATTGGCAATGATGATCCAGTCGCTGCCGCCGATGTCGTCATACCATGGCCAGATATAACCGGCAGACAGTGATCCTGCCGGGATGCCGGCCACTTCGTTGAACGCCGCGCCGAAAGCGGTGAGCACCCGCTGCGAGGCGGCGATGTCTGCCGGCGCAGTCCTGCCGGCATCGGTCCACGCTCTTACCATGACCGGTCCGCCCGATTTACCTGCGAAGGTTTTTGTGACATTGCCGCCAGGGTCTATATTGCCGCTGGCGCTTGTGTCGGGAGATAGTCCGCCAATCGAGATCTCATAGTAGGCGGGGGTACTGTTGGGGTTGTCCAGCACGATCCAGTCTGTATATCCGCGTGTGGATTGATCGTACCATGGCCAGTAATAAGCGCTGGCGAGCCGGGTTGCGTCCAGCGCCGGCAGCTCTTCGAAGGAATCGCGGTCCCAAAGCACGCGCTGGCTGGCAACAACGGCTTTGCCGGTCAACGAGGAAGACGTCAACGGCCCCCCGATCATGCCGGGATATGCGCGGATGGCCAACTTGCCCGGGTCGACCCAGACGGCATCGATGGGGGCGCCCGCGATGCCGGCCTGCTGGTAAAGTGGCTCGTTGCCCAGGTTGGCGCTTAGCAGCCAGTCGCGCCCGTTTCGCGCATCGTACCAGCACCAGAGCTGCTGGCTGGGATGAGTCGTCAGGCCGGCGGTGTTGCGCTGCCAGAGGGACCAGTAATCCCGGCTGCTGCCGTCATACCAGGCATCGTCGTCGGTCACAAGTATGACGCTGCCATCCGGACGTCCGGCCAGCGCCGGCCAGGTCATGCGCCGCCCGCCATTGTCGAGCGTTGCCGGGCTACCCCAGGTATGGCCGCCGTCAAACGATTTGGTCAGCTGGATGGCGGGTGGCCTGGCGGGGTCATGGTCGCCCTCGTCGATGGTGAACGCCGCCCAGATCTCGCCGCCACCGCGATCAAGCAGGGATACCCAGCATTCATCCCTGCCGGCGTCGGCGGCGATTGCCGCCGGAGCCTGCCAGGTCGCGCCGCCGTCCGCCGAGCGGGTTACAAGGATGTCGCCGCGGCGGGGAATGCCGCTGCCGGCGGGGAAAGCCGGGCTCGTATAGAAGGCGGCCAGCAACTCCCCGTCCGCCAGCTCGATCAGCTGCGCGCGCGAATCGTACTGAGGACCGCCGTAGATCAATTGCGGCCGGCTCCAGCTGGCGCCGGCATCGTCGCTCGTGATCATGTAGATATCAGACCGGAGCTGCTCGACGCCGGATGAGTAGGCCACGACGATGCGGCCGCTGGACAACGCCACGATGTCGGGAACAAATGCGCTGTTGTCACCGGCTGCGGGTACGAGCGTCTGCGGCGCCGACCAGTTGTTCAGATCCCGGGAACGGACCATATCGACCTCGTTTTTTCCGGAGGACGGCAGCATGCGGGTGTAAACCACGATGATTTCTCCGTCAGCCAGCTGCGCCGCCGCCGGGTCCACGCCGTTTTCAGTCCCGGGGATCAGGCGCTGATCCGACCAGTTAACGCCATCGTCGGAAGTCCGCTGGGCGAGGTGCGCCACTCCGTCTGGCCCGAACTGGAAGCAGGTAAGAAGCGTCCGGCCGCCGGGTTCGCCGCTCGCTGACTTCAACTCTGCCAGCTGCGGGCTTCCCTCCCTCGTGGGCGACTCGCTAACTGCCGAAGCCGGCGACCAGCCATCACCCGCAGCCGCGGCTCTGCCCGCGGACCGGCAGCATACAAATACAACCGCAGCTCCGGCCGCGGCCAACATCAATACGGCAACCCTCTGTCCCCGTAGCAACGAATCATCCTTCCTTTCCAGCCGGGACGCTCTTCGGGTCCAATTCCCCGAAGCTTGCTTCGAAATGGTTTTGCTATAGGGTTGGATATCCCCGTCAGCTTGCTGCGGGGTAGTTCATTGACTGGATGCCCATTATTCCCGCGGGTAAACAGCAGATACCAGCCGGACCGGGCGAACCTGCTGAGCCGGGGTCGAGCGGTTAACTAAACCTCTTCCGGCATGATAGAATTGCAGGCGGCCGCCCGGCCTGCCTGTTTTCCCTGAGTTTCTTGCGACGATTCGGGCGGCCGAATCCAGCATGCGCCCTGAAATCCGCGAACAACTAAAGACCAACACGCGCTACGCGCCGGCCGAGATCGAATCCAGGTGGATGGATCGCTGGCTCGAAGCGCATCTCTTCACCCCGGACATCGACTCCACCAGGGATTCTTTCTGCATTGCGCTGCCGCCGCCGAACGTTACCGGCTCGCTGCACATGGGCCACGCGCTCAACTCCTCGATGCAGGATCTGCTGATCCGCCTCAATCACATGCGTGGCAGGAACACCCTCTGGATCTGCGGAACCGACCACGCCGGCATCGCCACCCAGAACCAGGTGGAGAAACAGCTGGCCGGCGAGGGCCTCACCAGGCAGCAGGTCGGGCGCGAAGAGTTCGAGCAGCGCGTCTGGAAATGGCGCGAGCAGTACGGCTCCACCATCATCAATCAGCTGAAGCGGATGGGGTGCTCGCTGGACTACGAAGGCGAGCGCTTCACGCTCGACGAAGGCTACGTCGAAGCCGTCTACCGCGTCTTCACCTCCCTGTACGAGAAGGGCTTCATCTACCGCGACGAGTACATGGTCAACTGGTGCACCCGCTGCCACACGGCGCTCTCCGACCTGGAGGTCGAGCACCAGGAATGCGAGGACAAGCTCTACTACCTGCGCTATCCGGTCAAGGGCAGCGACGCCTGGCTGGTGATCGCCACCGCCCGTCCGGAGACGATGCTGGGCGATACCGCTGTGGCGGTCAATCCTGATGACGAACGCTACCGCGAGTTCATCGGCCGGCAGGTGATCCTGCCGCTGGCCGGCCGCGAGATCCCCGTGATCGGCGACGAATATGTCGACACCGGCTTCGGCACTGGCGCTCTGAAGATCACGCCGGCCCACGACCCGAACGATTTCGAGATCGGCAAGAAGCACGATCTGGAAGAAATCAACATCCTCACCTCCGACGGCCGCATCAACCAGGCCGGCGGCGAGTTTGCCGGGCTGACGCTCGAAGAGGCGCGCGAGCAGGTGATGATCCGCATGGAGCAGGAGGGGCTGGTGGAAAAGGTCGAGCCTTATTCGCACGCCGTTGGCACCTGCTACCGCTGCGGCACCACTATCGAGCCGTATATCTCGCTGCAGTGGTTTATGCGCATGGACGAACTGGCGGCGCCGGCGATCCGCGCGGTGGAGAATGGCGAGGTCAACTTCGTGCCCGAACGCTGGGCGGGCGTCTATCTGGAATGGATGCGCTCCCTGAGACCCTGGTGCATCTCGCGTCAGCTCTGGTGGGGTCACCGGCTGCCGGTGTGGCACTGCGACGAGTGCGGCGAGATCATCGTCCGCGAGACGCCGCCTTCCACCTGCCGCTGCGGTTCCTCCGAACTCAGGCAGGAGGAGGACGTGCTCGACACCTGGTTCAGCTCGGCGCTGTGGCCGTTCGCCACCCTGGGCTGGCCGGAGGCTACCGAGCGGCTCGAGACCTTTTATCCCACCAGCGTGCTGGTCACCGCCCGGGACATCATCTTTCTCTGGGTCTCGCGGATGATCATGATGGGGTTGGAGTTCGCCGAAGGCATCCCCTTCAGCGACGTCATCATCAACCCCACGATCATGGCCCGCGACGGCCGGCGGATGAGCAAGTCGCTGGGCACCGGCGTCGACCCCCTTGGGCTGATCGACAGCTACGGCGCCGATCCGACCCGCTTCGGGCTGCTGAACATGGCTTCGGCGCAGGATGTGCGCTTCTCCGAGGAGCGCATCGAGATGAGCCGCAACTTCTGCAACAAGATCTTCAACGCCGCCCGTTTTGTGCTGCTGGGCGTCGCCGACGTTAAACCCCGGCGCTCCACGGCGCATCTGGCCGACCGCTGGATCGACAGCCGCATGCAGGCGGCGGCGGCGGAGCTGAACGCGCTGCTGGACCGCTACGACTTCTCCGAGGCGACGCGCCTGCTTTACCGGTTTGTCTGGAATGAGTTCTGCGACTGGTACGTGGAGATCGTCAAACCGCGCCTTTATGGCGATGACGAGGCGCTCAAGGGGGAGGCCTCCGGGCATCTGCTCTATCTGCTGGACAACGTGCTGAGGATGCTGCATCCGTTCATGCCCTTCCTCACCGAAGAACTGGCGTCGATGCTGCCCGGCGAGCGCGGTTTCCTGGTCGAGGCCGAATTCCCCCGGGGAGACGCCGCGCTGCGCGACCACAGCGCCGAAGCGGGCATGGAGCAGCTGATGGCGACCGTGGTTTCACTGCGGACGCTGCGCAACGAGCTGCGCGTGCCGCCGTCGAAAACGGCACAGGCGGCGCTGGTGGCAGAGGACGGGGCGGTGCGGCAGGTGGTAGAGGACAACTCCGGTTTGATAGAATCACTTGCAAATACGCAACTGCTCGGCACGGCCGCGGCCGAGGAAGGGCTAAGCGGAGTCGGCGGCCAGACGGCCGTGGCGCTGGTGCCCGGCGGTAAGATGCTGGTGCCGCTTCAGGAGCTGATCGACATCGATCAGGAGCGCGGCCGGCTGGCGGGCATCATCGCCAGTAAAGAGCAGGAAGTCGAGCGAGCGGCGAAAAAGCTGGGAAACAGCAATTTCGTGGCCAAAGCGCCGGCGGAGGTCGTCGAGCAGGAACGGGACAAGCTGCGCCAGCACGAGGCGCAGCTGGCCGAGCTCAGGCAGCAGCACGAACGTTTTTTCGGGGGAGAACGGTAACGCCGGAACACCAGCCTGGCCGCGGGTCCGGATTGCGGCGGGCGCCTTACATAACATTTCATCCATTACAACCAAAGCGCGGGTTTCATGGCAATCAGTGAGGTTGAAGAATATTTGATCGAGCTGGACCGGCTGGGCATGAAGCCGGGGCTGGCGCGGGTCAAGAAGCTGCTGGCCGCGCTGGGCAGCCCCGAGAAGCGTCTCAAGACCATCCATGTCGTTGGCACCAACGGCAAGTCTTCCACGGTCCGCATGATCGCCGCCATCCTGGGAAGCCAGGGGCTGAAGGCAGGCGCCTACCTGTCGCCGCACCTGGTTTCATTCACCGAGCGGTTTCTGATCGACGGCAAGGAGATCACGCCGGCGCGTTTCGAGAAGCTTATCCTCGAGGTGAGGGCGAAGGCGGAAGAGGTCAACAAGCGGTCGCGCAGCAGCGGGCCGCTGACCCAGTTCGAAGTGCTGACGGCGGCCGCCTATCTGTATTTCCATCAGCAGAAAGTCAACGTAGCCGTGATCGAGGCCGGCCTGGGCGGGCGTTACGACGCCACCAACGTTATCGATTCCAAGGTGCAGGTGCTCACCAACGTGGAACTGGAGCACACCGATCTGCTGGGCAAGACGGTGGCCGCCATCGTCAAGGAGAAAACCGCCGTCATCCCGCCCAAGGGAAAAGTGGTGCTGGGGGCGATGTCGGAGGAAGCGCTGAGCGAATCGCTCAAGGCCTGTCGCCGCCTGGGCGTGAAGCCGATGGTGTTCGACGAGGAGTTTTCGCTGCTGAGGGGGAAAGGGGAGCGGTTCGATATCTGGACGCCGAAAGGCCAGTACCTGGACCTGTCGCTGACGCTGCTGGGCCAGTACCAGCGCACCAACTGTTCCGTGGCCGTGGCCGCCGCCGAGCTGTTCATGCGCAAGGCACTGGACGAGAAGAAGCTGCGGCGGGCGCTGCCCCGGATCTCGATTCCCGCCCGGATGGAGATCATCTCCGACAAGCCGCTGGTGATCCTTGACGGCGCGCACAATCCCAGCGGTATCGCGCAGCTTCTCTCTTCGCTGGAGAGCATCTCCGCCGGCCGGCGGGTGGTCGGCGTCGTCTCGATTCTGAAGGACAAGGATGCCGCCGCGATGCTGGAACAGGTACTCGATTTTTGTGATATCTTATTCATCACCGAGAACTCCAATCCCCGCTGTTCGCCAGCGCAGGAGCTTGCCAAACTGCCGGTGGTGACGTCAAGTTCGGTCCAGACTTTTGTCGCCAGGGAAAGCCAGTCGGCGCTCGAAAGCGCCTTCAAGCTGGCTTCCATCCGCGATGTGATCCTGGTTACGGGTTCCCTGTACCTGCTTGCTGACATCAAGAAGCGGATGGCTTAACGCCAACATTTTAGGAGTCGTCAATTGCACTGGATAATCTTGCAGGCCAGCTCCTCAACCGATGGAGCCCAGAGTTTTTTCGATTCGCCCTGGTGGAATTTCGCCACACTGATGACCAAGGCCGTCCTGGTGGCGCTCTGGCTGGCGCTGGGGGTGTGGACCTACAAGGACGCCAGGCGGCGGATGACGGACTCCCTGATGATCGCCATCTCCGTCGCCACCGCGCTGGTCTTCCCCTACGTGGGCGCGCTGTTTTACATGATTCTGCGGCCTCCCGAATATCTCGAGGACGTCATCGAGCGCGACCTGGAGATCAGGGCGAAGGAGCTGGAGCTTGTCGGCGCCGCGGACCTGTGCCCGGCTTGCCGCCAGCCGGTGAGGGACGATTTCCTGGTCTGTCCCAAATGCCGCCGGCAGCTGAAGACCGCCTGCCACAAGTGCGGCAAGCCGCTGGAGTCCAGCTGGAAGATCTGTCCTTACTGCGAGGCGGAGATGCGCTCGCCAGCGACGGCTTCAGCGCCGCTGATCGCCGAAGACGAGCTGTTCGCGTAAACGGGGCCTCCACACTTTTTCTGCCGCGGGAACGGAGCCGGCGATATTTTTTCCTGCAATAATCGGTACGCTGCCCAGGGCGTTTGTCCTGGCTCACGTTGAAAATAATCACGGAGGATGAGGAGGAGATTTGGAACGCACGTTTGTACTGATCAAGCCCGGCGCGGTCGCTCGCGGCCTGGTGGGCACGGTCCTGGCCCGTTTCGAAACCCGCGGCTTTCGCATCCGGGCGATGAGATATCTGCGGGTCACCCGCGAACTGGCGGAACAGCACTACGAGGAGCACCGCGAAAAAGACTTCTTCGCCGAGCTGGTCAGCTCAATCACATCCGGTCCGGTAGCCGCTTTCGTGCTTGAGGGGCCGGAAGCGATCGCCGTGGTGCGCAGGATGATGGGCAGCACCAACCCGATGGCGGCTGAGCCCGGCACCATCCGCGGCGACTTCGGCCTG
>JAJYLK010000034.1 GCA_021787775.1 Actinomycetes bacterium
TTTCGTCCACGGTCTCGGGCTGAAGTCTGGCGCCCTGGCCAGCACGGTTGCGCACGATTCGCACAACATCATCGCGGCGGGGGTCAGCGATGACGACATCCGGCTGGCGGTCCGGGAGCTGAGGCGGCTGGGAGGCGGTATCGCAGTCGCCGCCTCGGGCGAGGTGCTGGCGTCGCTGGCGCTGCCGGTGGCGGGCCTGATGTCCGACTGTCCGATGGCGGAGGTCGCTGCCGGCGCCGGGCGGGCCATCGCCGCCGCCGCCGGGCTGGGCTGCATCCTGCCGGACCCGTTCATCACCATGTCGTTTTTGGCCCTGCCGGTGGTGCCGAAGCTCAAGCTCACGGACAGGGGTCTGGTGGACGTGGAGCAGTTCCGGATCGTGGAACTGTTCGAATAATCATAAGAATGTTGCGGCGGAAAGCCGTCGCCAGATCTGCCTCGGGGAATATCCGTCTTCAGTTGATTCTTTGATCCAAAGATGACGCAAAGGCAAAGCCAGAAAGGACTGCCTGATCTATCCTGCCTCGATTGCTTTCCTGACCGAAGCCTTCAGTTCCTTCAGCTTCACCGGTTTGGTGAAGAAATCGAATGCGTCCCCCTTGATCGCCTCGATGGCGATGTCGAGGTTGGCAAAAGCGGTGACCATGATCACCCTGGCGCCCGAGCCGGTTTCCCCGATCCTGTTGAGGACGTCGAACCCGTCCAGCCCTTTCATCTTCAGGTCGGTGATGACGACGTCGAAGGGCGCTTCTTTCAGCCTTGCCAGGGCGGACGCGCCGTCGGCGAATGTCTCCACCTCGTAGCCCTCGTCCTCGAGCGAGACCCTGGTCATGTCAGCGGCGATCTTCTCGTCATCGATGATCATTATCCTGTGACTCATGCGATTTCCCGTCTGTTTACGTGTCATTGCCTGCCCGCGCCGGCGGACAGGCAGAACTTGCGGCCCTGCGAATTTGGCGGCCCTGAATCGCCAGGAAGATTATAGCGAAAACGCCTGAACCGAATCGAGCATCAAACCGAATCGAGCAGCTGTTCCGGCGCCGCGTCGGCGTAACTTTCCGGAGCCGGCTCACTGAGCAGCCTGCCAAGATCCGGTTCCTCCTTGCGCGCCGGGTAGTACCAGATGACCCCGTCGACCGCCATCAGCGCGCCGGCGGTGGCCAGCAGCATACCCCAGAGCCCGGCGGTATGCAGCTGGTAGACCTTGACCAGGGCAGCGCCGATGCTCAAAAAGGTGACCCCGGTGCGGATGAACCCCAGGCCGGTGCGGGCCCGGGCATACATCGTCCGGTAACAGCCGGCGATGGTGCGTTGTGCGGCCAGGATGTTGCGTTCCCGTGCCAGGTGGGTGCGCTCGCGGCTGGCCGGCACCGGCCTGAGAATGGTGCTGTAAGTGGGTAGCAGATCGCTGAGGCGTGACAGCATCGTGTGCTTGATCCGCGGTTGCGGCGCGTCCTCCACATGGTATCGTTCCAGGAAGACGGTCGTGGCCGATGTGACCTCAGCCAGCGTTTGCGGACGGGGCATGCGCATCATGAACCGGCGCATGTGGGAATACTTCCAGGTGCCGAACCCGGCCAGCCCCAGACCGGCGCCCACCGTCAGCCAGATCAGGATCTGGGAATATACCGAACTCCAGTCGAGGATGATGAACGCCGTCGCCAGCGTCACCAGGCCCAGGCCCCAGCGCATCATCGCCTGCCAGGTCCGCATGCGCGCCATCTCCGTTCGGTAACAGGCCATCCGTGTCCGCCAGGCTGCCATCGTATTGCGCCAGAAGGCGAGGCCGGTACGTTCGGTGCCGATGATGCGCCCGGGACGGTCGTTGAGATAATCCTGCATGTACCAAAGGATCTCCATCACCAGGCTGACCCTGAGCGTATAAGGGCCTTTGACAAACCGGTCGATCTCTTCCCGCGCCACCGGCGAACCGGGATCGTTCAGCGCCGCCATCACTTTCCCGTTCTCGAGGATGAGCGGAAACATCGGCTCCCGCCGGAGCCTGTCGGGCTCCAGCCCTTCAAGCAGCTCGGGCGGCACAGGCAGGCGCTCGTCGAACTCGATGGAGGGGAAGCCGAATTCCTCGGCCAGCGCGTCCAGAATCGCTTTTTTTGGCACGCCATATTCGTCCATGAGCACGGTCTCGATCTCCGCATCGCGTTCGCTTGCGGATGCGTACGCCATCTGCAGCCGCTCCTTGCTGATGTGACCGTCTTTGACCAGGCGGCGATAAGTGATCATCTGCCTAGAGTTCATCATCGAACACCACCCTGCCCCACTTCCGAGCCGGTTTGCCGTAATCCGGCAGCTTGATCTCGAACTCGCCCCGGCAGAAAGGATATTCCCGCCAGACTTTCTCTGTGCCCAGGGACCAGCGCAGGCCGTCCCCGGCCAGAAAGAGCCCGGTGACGATCAGGATGACCGGCGTCACCTTCCAGCCAAGGCTGCCCGGCGACACCAGCACGAACAGAGTCGCGCCCACGCCGGCGATGCTCATGCCGGTGCGGATGAAGGCCAGCCCCGTGCGCGAGTAGGCCATCACCGTTCGCAGCCGTGACATCAGGTTGCGCCGCTCCGCCAGGACCGTCCGTTCCAGCGCCAGGCCCGTGGTGCCCCAGATGCCGGGAGCTTGCTCCGCGCTGACCGGCGGCGCTTTTTCGCGCAGCCGGTGCAGCGGCGGGAAAACCTCGTCCCAGATCGTGTCTTCATGGAGGGCGGTGATGAAGCCGCGCAGACCGTCCCTGCCGGCGCGGTATCCTGGCAGGTACCAGTAGAACCCTTCAAGCACCATGACCGTTCCGGCAAGGATGAGGAAAAAGTCAAACCAGGACCAGCCGACGCCGGGAAACCTCTTCAGCAGGCCCAGTCCCAGGCCGCCGAAAGCCACGCCGGTGCGGGCAAAGGCCAGGCCGGTCCGGGCCTGCGCCATGGTGGTGCGCAAAGAGGCGTTGACCGTGCGCCCTTCCGCCAGGTCGGTGCGGTCGTTGGCGAGGAAGCGGCGGCGCATCACCGGTGAAAGCCGGCGCCAGCCCCGCCTCTGCCCGGCGGCTCCGGCAAGGGTGCCGGAACGGGCGAAGTCGGGGCCGGCGCTCTCGTTCCGGGTGGAAAGTACGCTCATGCCGCCGCCGTCATTCGCCGGTTCGGCGTAACTCTGGTTCTTCAGGGCCTGGCCTCTGGCAGGGACATACCAGATGAGGCCGTCCATCACCGCGTACACGCCGATCGCCAGCAGCAGCAGTTCCAGAGGCAAAAAAATGCCGCCGCCGAACAGCTTGATCAGGGCTACTCCGATCGTGATCGAGGAAATCCCGGTGCGGAGGAAGGCCAGCGCCGTCCTGGCCTTGGCCATCGAAGTGCGCTGGATGGCCAGCGAGGACCGCGTTCCGGCCAGGTACGTCCGGGTCTTGGCAAGCGGCGTCCTGCCCGCTTCCGGCGGGAAGCCCGGATTCAGGTCCTGATTGTTCTCGATGATGCGCAGCACGTCGTCTGGAAAGGCGACACGGAAGTCGACCGCGTCGACTCCCAGCATACTTTTGATTTGGGCAAGCACCCTGGGATCGTCCGGCCGGCTGGCGATGACCTCGGCGTGGCTGTCGCTGATGGCGATGGGCAGCCACAGGCTTCGCTTGAGCTGCTCGGGGTCGATCTGCTTCATGACTGCGGCCGAGACCATCAGGTCTTCGTCGTACTCGACCCAGGGCACGCCGAAGTGCTCCGAAAGGCCGGTCAGGATCTCACACTTGGGGACGCCTTTCTCCAGCAGCACCTGTTCCAGCGGGCGGCCGCTGGCTTCGGCCTCCGCGCGGGCCGCTTGCAGCTCGTCCCTGCCGACGATGTGATTGTCGAGCAGCCGGTCAAACAATGCCGGCATCCGCCTGCGCACCGAGCGCCGGATAGGCGGCGCCGCGCGCCATGGTCACGACCGGCCGCGGAGAAGACTTCACCAGCCGTTTGTGGATATGCCTGGTCTCCGTGACGCTGGGGCTGAGCAGCACCAGGTGCACCTTCATCCGCCGCAGGAAGCGCATGATCTCCGCGGCGTTGGCCTCCAGTCCGATGTGCACATCGGCGGCGATACCCTGGCTGCTGCACCTCTTCAGCATGAAGTCTTTCGCCAGCGCTGCCGCCTCGGAATTGCTGTTCTCCCATTCGGCGGCGGCGGCGTCAGCCTGCGTGTGGGGGAACGGTGAGACCGAAGCCACGGAGGAAACCACGTTGTTGAACCGGCTGCTGGAGCCGCGCGGGCTCAGCAGAAGCACGCGCAAAGTCTCGCTCAGCACCTTGGAGAGGTAGATGGCATAGGAAATGCCGTGGTCGGACCGCTCATCATCGAGGTGTTCGTCCCTGTACGCTACGTATATCAGTTCCTGTGTTGACATGACCTTCCTCCTTTTTTTAAAAATAGGAGCAAGATCCGTGCCAACTATCCAGTTAGCCTGCTAATTCAAGGATTTTGCGGTCAGGAGCCGGCAGGGGATCGGCGCCGGCGAGGAAAATGTGTTTCAATGAGAAACGTAGATGAACGTTGGGGGCAAACCCCGGGACCCCCCGCGAGGTTGAGCCGGAGCCGGCGCTATTCTTCTTCCTTGAGCATCCGCCAGAGGCTGGTGCGCGAAACGCCCAGCACCCGCGAGGCCTCGGACTTGTTGCCGCCGAACATCTCCAGCACCGAATGCACGTATTCCTTGTTGATCTCGGCGAGGGATTTCACCTTGTCCGGCTCCAGCGTCGTTTCGATCTGGAACATCAGCAGTGATTGCGGCAGCGATTCAGCGGTGATGTACGGGCCCTTTTCCAGGATGACGGCGCGCTCGATGATATTCTCCAGCTCGCGCACGTTGCCAGGATAGCTGTAGCGCCTGAGCACGTCGAGCGCGTCCTTGGTGAACTTCTTGATCTTCTTGCCGTATTCGCGCGAATGCTTGCGCAAAAAGAAGCGGCTCAGCGGCGTGATGTCGCTCTTGCGTTCGCGCAGGGGCGGCACATATATCTCCATGACGTTGAGGCGGTAATAGAGGTCCTTGCGGAACGTTCCCTGCGCGATCGCCTGGTCGATGTTTTGATTGGTGGCGGCGATGAAGCGCGCATCCACGCGCACCGGCTTGGTGCCGCCGACGCGGTAGAATTCACGCTCCTCGATCACCTTCAGCAGCTTCGCCTGCAGATTTGGCGCCATCTCGGTGATCTCATCAAAAAAGAGCGTGCCGTGGTCGGCGATCTTCATCAGCCCCGGCTTCTGCGTCGTCGCGCCGGTGAAAGCGCCTTTCTCATGACCGAACAGCTCGCTGGCCAGCAGTTCCTCGGAGAAGGTGGCGCAGTTGAGCGACAGGAACGGCCGCTTGCTGCGGGGGCTGGAATAGTGGATGACCTTGGCCAGCAGATTCTTGCCCACGCCGCTCTCGCCGGTAAGCAGCACGTTGCAGTCTGATTCCCTGATGCCCTCGATCACCTCGAGCACTTTTTTCATGCCTTTGCTCTCGGCGATTACGTCGATCTTCCTCTGCATGTTCAGAGAGGTGCGCAGGGCGGCGTTCTCCTGCCTGAGCTCGTTCTGCTCCTGGATCTTGCGCACCTTCAGGATCAGCTCATCCAGATCGAACGGCTTGGGCAGGTAATCGAAAGCGCCTTTCTTGATGGCGTCGACCGCCGAGTTGATGCTGCCGAAGCCGGTGACGATCAGCACTTCCGTCTCGGGCGAGACCTCCTTCACCTGCGAGAGCAGCTCCAGTCCATCCATCCTGGGCATCTTGATGTCAGCGATAAGGATATCGAAGTCACTTGACTTGATTTCATTTAAAGCATCAAGTCCGTTTCCGGTGCTGACCACGTCGTAGCCTTCGTCGCCCAGCACATCGGAGAGATGGTTGCGGGTGATCTCCTCGTCCTCCGCTATCAGGACCCTGAAAGTCATGCCTCTTTGCCTTTCGTCGGCAGAATGATCTCGAAAATTGTGCCGATCCCCTCTTCACTGACCACGGATATCTGGCCTCCGTGTTTCTGGATTGTATTCATAACGATGGCAAGTCCCAAACCGGTTCCCTTGTCCTTCCTGGTGAAGAAGGGATCAAAGACCTTTTCCCGGTCTGCGCCGGACATCCCCCTGCCGGTGTCGGACACCAGGACCTCCAGGTCGCCTTTCTTCGGCCGGATGCGGACGATTATCCTTCCCTCACCCTCGATTGCGGCGATGGCGTTGGCAAACAGGTTGACAAAAACCCGTTCCAGCTGGGGCCGGTCGGCCTCGATGACATTGACCGCCTCCTGCGAATCGAGCTCGAACTGGATGGCGGAGGTGTCCGCGGCCTTGCCCGCCAGGTGGTAAGCGCTTCTGACGAGGCTGTTTACCTCCACCTCCTGCCGCTGCAGCTCGCGCTCCCTGGCAAACTCTAGCAGATTGCTGACGATATCCCTGACCCGTTCGGTCTGCCCGACTATGTCATTGACGATGCGCGACACCGCCGGCGGCTCGTCGGAACTGATTTTTTTCTTCAGCACCTGAGCCGACAGGCTGATGTTGTTGAGCGGGTTGTTGAGCTCATGGGCAACTCCGGAGGCCAGCGTGCCGATGGCTGCCAGCTTTTTTGCCTGGAGCAGCGCTTCCTGGTTCTTCTCCTGGATCTTGCGCTCCCAGTCGGTGCGCAGCTGGTTCATGCGGTTGAACTTGTCAACCAGGATGTCGACTTCATCCTTGTGCACATGCCCCTCATCCACGGCGGGCCGCGGCGAGCGGGGGCCGAACATCCGGCTTATCCGCTCCACGGCGCCGGTCAGCGCCCTCAGCTTTTTGACTACATCCGAGCTGACATAGAGCAGGGCGCCCAGGCCGATCATCAGGAACAGGGGGAAGACCACCAGGATCTCGATCTGCGATTGCCGGATCACGGAGTTGGCGTTGTTGCGCGTGTTCTTGTCCAGATCGTTGGCGGCGGCGACGATGTTCTCGCTCTGGCCCCGCAGCTGCGTGATCTGGGTGGCCAGCTGCCGGAGCGCCACGACCTGCGGGTTTGCCGGCGGCAGCGAGAGATAGCTCTGCAGGTAGTTGGCCACCAGCGAAGGATTCTCGCGCGAGCCGGCCTGGATCACCGGCTCGAGGCTGGCCGCCGCCGGGAAGGAGGCTTTCAGGCTGTCGTTTCCCTGTGCGATCTGCGTCAGCGAGTTCTGGATGTGGTTGAACTGGGTCCGGTAGCTGGCCACGAGATTGGCAAGGTTAGCGGCTGCGGTCGGGTCCTCGGCCTGGATGTCGCCGTTCAGGCTGTCGAGCTGTTCGAGGTAATCGAGGGTGGCGGCTGATTCCTGGGCCGCCTGATCGGGAAAAAGAAAGAAGTTCTTCTCATGCCGCAGGATCTTGAGCGACCGGTCCCTGGCGGAATCGGCCACTTCGAGGAATCCCATCTGGTTCTTGACCTGGATGAAATTGATATATTCAAAGGTAGCGAGAATGCCAATGATCAGGGCGCTGATGAAGAAGCTGAATATTATCTTTTTTCGGAGGGACATCCTTCGCTAATTATACATCCGGGAGATGCCAGCCGCCCTTTCAGCAGGCATTACTTATGCCTGCAATGCGAAATAGTGTAACATTATGAAACGACTGCGTTAAAAAAATGTAAAAAAAGTGTTTAAAATTAGAACAATAACGAGTATACTTATAAGCGACTTAGTAATGATAAGCTCAGCTTATGTTTACTACGTCATTTTTTTATGGAGCATTGATTCAGGCAACGGCCGCGGCCAACGGGCATGGTTTAGACCAAGGAGTGCAGTGTGAGCAAAATTTCAAAGTTTCCACATCCATTCTTTTCCAGCAAGCCGAACTGGAAATGGTTCATCCTGATAACCGTCCTGATGGGCGCCACCATGTCGGCACTGGACGTCAGCATCGTCAATATCGGCATGCCGACCATGAGCTCCGATTTCAACGTCTCCACATCCATGATCGCATGGGTGGCGATGGCCTACATGATCACGCTGACGGTCTTCCTGCCTTTCTTTGGCCGCCTGGCGGACATGCTGGGCCGGACCCGGTTGTATACGTTCGGATTCGTGGTATTTACCATTGGCTCCTTGTTATGCGGCATTGCGCCGAGCGCTTATTTCCTGATCGGCTCGCGCGTCCTGCAGGCGGTGGGCGCCGGCCTGCTGCAGGCAAATTCAGTGGCGATCGTCGTCTCGGCATTTCCGTCGAGCGAGAGAGGAAAAGCAATCGGCATCCAGGGCGCGGTGCAGGCAATCTCGATGTCTATCGGTCCCACTGTAGGTGGAGTCCTGATCGCCGCCATCGGCTGGCGGGCCATCTTCTACGTGAACCTGCCCATCGGCCTGATCGGCGTTACGGCGGCGCTGCTCATCCTGCCGAAGAGCGAGAAGGCCGCCGAGAAGGAGAAGGTGGATTACTTCGGTACTATGGCGTTTGTCGTC
>JAJYLK010000035.1 GCA_021787775.1 Actinomycetes bacterium
GTCGCTGGCGCTGGGTGTGATCAATTTCCTGACCCTCATCCCCATGACTCTGCTGACGCTGTTCGCCGGCGTCATCGCCGACCGCTTCGACCGCAAGCGGCTCATCGTCATCTCGCAGGTGCTGCTGATGCTGCAGGCTTTCGTGCTGGCGCGGCTGGTGCAGGTGGGCGCGGCCACGGTCGTGATCATCGGCGCGCTGGCGCTGCTGGGCGGCATCGTCACCGCCTTCGTCTTCCCTGCCTGGCAGGCGATGATGCCGGACCTCGTGCCAAAGCGCTCGCTGATGAACGCCATCGCGCTTAACGCCGCACAGTTCAACAGCGCGCGGCTGCTGGGGCCGCTGATCGGCGGCCTGGTCTTCGCCCGCTGGGGCGCCTCGCAGATCTTCTACATCAATGGCATAAGTTTCCTGTTTGTCATCTGGGCGCTGATGCTGATCCATCCACGCCAGGAGCGGCACGAGCCCAGCGGACAGGGCGCCCTGGCGACGCTGACCGCCGGTGTCCGCTACGCCCGCGAAAACCCCCACATCGGCTGGATGCTGATCAGCGCCCTGGCGCTCTCCCTGCTGGGGATGCCCTACGTGACGCTGATGCCGGTGATGGCGGCCCAGGTGCTAGGCAGCAGCGCCACCGGCTATTCGCTGCTGATGGCTGCCGGCGGGCTCGGCGCTGTCGGCGGCGCCCTGTTCGTCGCCAGCAGCCCCGCGAGCATCGGCCGTGACACACTCCTGCGCTCCGGCCTGATGGGGATGGGAGCGTCGCTGCTGCTGTTCTCCGTCTCGCGCAACTTCTACCTGTCGCTGCTGTGCGTGGCAGCGGCGGGCTTCTTCTTCCTCATGGGGATGTCGGCCAGCACCACCGGCCTGCAGGCCGCGGCGCCAGCGCGGCTACGCGGCCGTGTGATGGCGCTGTTCGTGCTGTGCTTCGCCGGTATCCAGCCGTTCTCGGCGCTCGGTTTCGGTTCACTGGGCGAGGTCGTCGGCGTGCCGGTGGCGATCGGCGCCGGCGCCGCGCTGCTGATGGGTTACGCTGGCTACCAGTTCTTAAAGCCAGGACTGCTGCGCCAGCGGCCGGGCTGATGCGGTAAAATCCTATAAACGGCATCTGCCGGACGGGACTGACCGGCCGATGGAAACAGCATCGTATTTTTCGGACAGCACCCGCCGATCGAGACAGAGGACATTGATGCGGATTTTCAAGACGTTTTCCATAGAAGCGGCGCACTATCTGCCGCATCTGCCGGATGAGCATAAATGCCGGCGGCTGCACGGGCATTCCTTCCGCGTCGAAGTCCACGTCAGCGGCGAGGTGGGCCAGAGTAGTGGCTGGGTAGTGGATTTCGCCTTCATCAGGGAGGCTTTCCGGCCGCTTTACGAGCAGCTCGACCACCGCTGCCTGAATGACATCCCCGGGTTGGAGAATCCCACCAGCGAGAATATCGCCCGCTGGATCTGGGAGCGGCTGGCGCCCAGCCTGCCGGGGCTTTGCCGGATAGCGGTTCAGGAGACCGCCGGCGCCGGCTGCGTCTACGACGGGCCGGACGCGGGCGATGCCGCCGCGAGTGACGCGGCCGGTCCCGGCGCAGGCGGCGCGGGCATGGCCAGCGGCGGCGGTGCTAGCGATCAGAGCGCGGCCGGCG
The DNA here is from genome assembly GCA_021787775.1 of Actinomycetes bacterium. Next base: position 1,642 of record JAJYLK010000035.1, read on the forward strand.
GCGGGGGCGGCGATGCCGCGGAAACGCCAGAATCCCCGGGGGCGAGCCTGTAGGAAAGGTTGGAGCGAGTTGGCCGATAAAACTGTCTGTGTCTTTTCCGGCGGCGTGGATTCCACCACGCTGCTTTATCATCTGCTTGACTCCGGCGACGAGGTGCTGGCTATCTCGTTCGACTACGGCCAGCGGCACCGGAAAGAGCTCGCCTACGCGGCGCGCACCTGCGACCGCCTGGCGGTCGAGCACCGGATCGTGGACCTGGGCGGCGTCGGTGAACTGCTGGAAGGCAGCGCGCTGACCACGCACGGCGTCGCGGTGCCGCACGGCCACTATGAAGACGATTCGATGCGGCTTACTGTGGTCCCCAACCGCAATATGATCATGATGGCCGTTGCCGGCGGCTGGGCCGTCGCCCGTGGCTGCGACCGGCTGGCCGTAGCGGTGCACGCCGGCGACCATGCCGTCTATCCCGACTGCCGGCCGCAGTTCATCGCCGATTTTGCCGCCGCCCTGGCGTCGGGCAATTACGAGCAGGTCGCGGTTTATTCCCCTTTTATCGATTGGTCGAAAACTGACATAGTGCGGCTGGGCCTGAAACTGGGCATAGACTATGAGCGCGACACCTGGAGTTGTTACGAGGGCGGCGCGAAGCCTTGCGGCCTTTGCGGCACCTGCGTCGAACGTGAGGAAGCGCTGGCGGCAGCCGGCGCGTAGAAGGAAAGGACCCGAACGGCATGACTGAAGAATGGCATTATGAGAACCGGATCGAGGAAATGACGGATGAGCAGCTTCAGAAGCGCATCCGCGCGGCGATGGAGTTCGAGAATGCCTACCCGATCCGCACCATCCCCTATGCCGGCCAGGTATCGCAGGTGGTGACCTACGATTTTGCCGAACTGGTGGCGCGCTGTCCGGTGACGGGCTATCTGGACTTCTACCGGGCAAAGATCGATTTCATCCCCGGCAACCTGCTGCCAGAGCTCAAGTCGCTCAAGCTCTACTATTTCGGCTTCGCCGACCTGCCGATATCCCACGAGCATCTGGCGGCACGGATCTACACCGAATTTTGCGGTGTGGTCAAGCCGGTTGTCTGCCGGCTGGTGCTCACCGTCGGCGTCCGGGGCGGCATCGAGACGACGGTGCGGGTAGGCGAGAAAGAGATTTAGCGCGAGCGCCAGCCCGCCCGCCCCGCCAGCCTGCACCCGGGGCCGCACCGAACGGTGCTGAAGAGAGACGGCGCATGGGGCGCACGGCCGACCCCCCTAGCGGATGCCCAGCAGCACCTGCAGCCGCGGCAGCAGCCGCCAGCCGCGCTCGCGGACCGGCGCCGCCAGCAGCGTCATCTTTTCCAGCATCAGCCGCGCATCGGTGCCCAGTGGCATGACGATGACGTCGCGGCCGGGATGCAGCCCCGCCAGCCACGCGATTTCATCCAGATCATCAACCGTGTCCACCGCGAATTTCAACGGCCCCGGCGGCAGCCCCGGCGCCAGCTCGCGTTCCGCCACCGCCACGCCGGAATTTGACAGCTTCGGCGAGATGACGTAGTTATCCACCAGTTCCGCCAGCCCCGCCGGCGGCGCGATCGTACCGTTGGTCTCGAGGTCCACCCGTCCGCCGCTGCCGCGAATGGCGCGCGCCAGCTCGACCAGCTGCCCGCCGGCCAGCATGGGTTCGCCGCCGGTGATCACCACCCGGCCGGGACCGCCGGCCACCGCCGCCAGCACTGCGCCGGTCGCCATCGGCCGGCCGCTTTCGTGCGGGGTATCGCAGTATGAGCAGTCCAGATTGCAGCCTGCCAGGCGGACGAAAGTTGCTGGCATACCCAGCGCCGGCCCCTCCCCCTGCAAAGACTGAAAGATTTCATTGACCGTAAGCGGCATGCCCTGATTTTACTCTCATTGGCCGGCCGCATCGCGCCGGTCGACCTGGAATTTGTAGCCGAAGCCATAAGAGGTGTGCAGCTCCACCAGCAGCACCCGCGCAGGTTGATGCTGTGGCTGCAGTGTCATCATCACACCCTTTCCTTGTTGCCGGAATAACGGGCACGGGCCCGCCGATGTGGCAGGCCCGCGACCAGGTTTGGCTTGACGTACGCCATGAACCGTGATGTTCTACGAAGCGGGTGCCAGGCTCTGGCCTTTGTAATTGATCTTGCGGATCTGCGCCTCCACCTTGGTCACCATCTGCGGCGGCTGGGCCACGTAGTCGAGGCTGGCCGCATACTGCTGGCCGTCATGGATGCCCCACCAGAGGAAGTCTACCAGCGCTTTGCCCTTGGCCTGATCCTGCTGGTCCTTGTACACCAGGATGTAGGTGAAGCCGGAGATCGGATAGGCGTTGGCGCCGTCCGGGTTGCCGACCGAGCCCGACCGGAAGTCGGCGGGCATGTTGGCCACCGCGGTCTGGATCGCCGCCTTGGTGTTGTCCAGCGTCGGCTCGACGAAGTTGCCGGCCTTGTTCTTGATCAGCGCATACGGCAGGTTATTCTGCTTGGCATACGACAGCTCTACATAGCCGATCGAGCCTTCGGACTGCTTCACCTGGCCCGTGACACCCTCGCTGCCCTTGCCGCCCAGGCCCACCGGCCACTTCACATCGGTGCTGGCGCCGACCTGGCTTTTCCAGTCGGGGCTGACCGCGGAAAGATAACTGGTGTAGATGTTGGTGGTGCCGCTGCCGTCGGAGCGGTGCACGGTGACGATGGGCTCATCGGGAAAGTTGACACCGGGGTTGTCCGCCTTGAGCGCCGGATCGTTCCAGTTCTTGATCTGGCCCAGGTAGATCTTCGACAGCGTGTCCGGCGACAGCTTCAGCTTGCTGGGCACGCCCTTGACGTTATAAGTGATGGCAACCGCGCCGGCGACCGTGGGGATGTGCAGCACTTCCCGTGGCGCCTTGGCGATCTGCGAGTCGGTCATGGGAGCATCCGTGGCGCCCCAGTCGACTGTCTCGGCGGTGAACTGCTGGATGCCGGCGCCGCTGCCGATCGACTGATAATTGATGGTCACATCGGGCTGCACCTTGCTGTATTCATCAAACCACTTCGAGTAAATCGGGTAGGCAAATGTCGAGCCGGCGCCAGTCAGCTGGGCGCTGTCGGAGCCGCCGCCCGTGGAGCTGCCGCTGCTGCCGCATCCCGCGGCCACCGCGATCACTCCGATCGCGGAGAGCAGGGCCGCGACCACCGCAAAGATTTTTATCATTCCCTTGTTTTTCAAACCGATCAATCCTCCTGAACTTGATATTTTTTCTTTGACGGCATCAGGCTAGCAGAACGAAAAGCTCCGTAGGTTACAAACTGGTAAATAATTTGTGAACAAAAGGTTAACGTCCGGAGTGTGGGTTCCCTCCCCTCTCAACAATAAAGAAACACAAATGTCCCCATCTTTTAACACCGGCGCAGATAAATATTGCTAGCATGGCTGCGATTTTCAATCCGGATGATGAAAGGAGGGATAAATTTGAATACCGTCTTTGAGGAAATGAAGGGCGTGCACACAAACAGCAGCTGGAGATCATCTGCTGTCTGCTGGCCCACCAGGACGAGCCGGTCCGGCTCGACGAGATCGTCCAGAGCACCGGCCTGCCGCTGGAGAAGGTCGAGCGCGAGCTGGACGAGCTGGAAGGGCCGTTCGGTTCCGCGGGAACCTGCGGCGGTTACATTCACCGCGCCCGCTGCAGCAGTCAGGCCGTGTTCATCGCCTGACCGGGTGCGGCACCGTCCCGGTCAGTTTGCGTCCGGATGGCATACGCTTCGCGCAACGCCGGGCGCCGTTCGCGAACGTCCCCGCACGGGGACGTTCCCGTGGCCGGATGAAGAGTGAGCCAGCTGAAAGCAGAAGCGTCAGGAAAGCAGCGTCCCCGTTCACACGTTCACATTTTTGTAACAACTTTTTAACCGCTCTGTAACCTGCTTCCGGCACCAATCTGTTACCGTTGGCTATAGCCTCCGGTCCGGAACGGCCGCACCGGCCTGTTCCTCATTTTCCCGGTTTATCCATCCCTGCCAGTGGCAAGGAAAACCGGCCAAGACGCAAGGCGGGACCGGCCTGGCTCGCGGAAAGGCATCCCATAACTGACAGCACCCCAACATCTCCCAGCGGCTTGCGTGGCAAAATCGCATCAGCGGTAAAACCGGTGCGCGGCCGCCTGGGAGATTCGCTTTTCGCCGCCGTCACACTGCTGGCAGTGGCGGTCATCATCATCCTGATGGCGCTGCTGATCTATGAGCTGGTGCAGCAGGCGCTGCCGGCGATCCGGGCTTTCGGCGCCGGTTTCCTGACCTCGACCGACTGGGATCCGGTAAACAATATCTACGGCGCCCTGCCGTTCATTTACGGCACGGTCGTCTCATCGCTGCTGGCGCTGCTGATGGCGGTGCCGCTGAGCCTGGGGATCGCGATCTACCTCAGCCAGTTCGCGCCCAAGTGGCTCCGTTCGCCGCTGGGATTCACGGTCGAACTGCTGGCGGCCATCCCCAGCGTCGTCTACGGCCTCTGGGGGATCTTTGTGCTGGCTCCCTTTCTGGGCCGGACGGTAGAACCTTTTCTCTCCAACCACCTGGGCAGCATCCCGTTTTTCGCCGGGCCGGTCTACGGCGTCGGCCTGTTCGCCGCCTCGGTGGTGCTCGCGATTATGATCATTCCCACGATCTCGGCGATCTCCCGCGAGGCGATGCTCAACGTCTCCCGCGATCAGAAAGAGGCGGCGCAAGCGCTGGGGGCGACGCCCTGGGAGACAGTCAAGATGGCGGTGCTGCCGCTGTCGCGGCCGGGCATCATCGGCGCGGTCATCCTGGGACTGGGCCGCGCTCTGGGCGAGACGATGGCGGTGACGATGCTGATCGGCAATAGCCCCACGATCTCCGCGTCGATCTTCGCGCCCGCCTACTCGATCGCCAGCGTCATCGCCAGCGAGTTCGCGGAGGTGACAGCGGGCGTGCACATGGCGGCGCTGATCGAGATGGCGCTCATCCTGCTGGTGATCACCCTGATGCTCAACCTGCTGGCGCGCCTGCTGATCCAGAAAACGGGCGGCCGGGCGCTCAAGTCCAGAGGGCGGTCATGAACCTGGACCGGGACCCGGGGAAAGACGCGCGCGCGGCCGATCCGGAGCAAACAGCGGCTGCGGGCGATCCGTCCGCCGTGGAGGCGGCGCCGGGCGATGCGCTGACGGCGCCGCGGGAGCTGGAGCCGCCAGAGCGTGGCGGGCTTGGCCGCGACGGCGAGCTGCGACGGCACGGCGAGCTGCACCGCCGCAGCCGCATCTTCCGCAGCGACCTGGCGCACATCCTCTGCGCCCTGTCAACACTCATCGCCATGATCCCGCTTGTGCTGATTCTTTTTTATGTCATATACCAGGGCGCCGGCGCCCTCAACCTCGATTTCATCACGCAGCTGCCCAAGCCGGTGGGCGAGCCCGGCGGCGGCATGGGCAACGCCATCGTCGGCTCGCTGATGCTGGTGGGCATCGCCACCGTCATCGGTCTGCCGGTGGGCGTGCTGGCCGGAACCTTCCTGGCAGAGTTCCGCAGCCCGCGGCTGAGCTGGTTCGTGCGCCTGCTGGCCGACATCTTAAGCGGCGTGCCTTCCATCATCGTCGGGGTGTTCGTCTACACGCTGCTGGTGCTGACCTTCAAACAGTTCTCGGCGCTGGCCGGCGGCCTGGCGCTGGCCATCCTGATGCTCCCCACCGTGGCGCGCACGACCGAGGAGATGCTGCGGATGGTGCCCGACTCGCTGCGGGAAGCTTCGCTGGCGCTGGGCATCCCCCGCTGGCGCACGATCATCAGCGTCATCATCAAGACCGCCGGCGGCGGCATCATGACCGGCGTAATGCTGGCGATCGCCCGCATCGCCGGCGAAACGGCGCCGCTGCTGTTCACGGCGCTCAACAGCCGCACCTGGCCCACCGGCATCGACAAGCCGGTGGCTTCGCTGCCGGTGCAGATATACCAGTACGCCATCTCGCCATTTGACGCCTGGCATCAGCAGGCATGGGCAGGCTCGCTGGTGCTGGTGCTTATGGTGCTAATATTAAGCGTCGGATCAAAGCTTTACTTTGGCAGAAAAATGCAAAGAGCAAGATAAGAGAGCGAGTCACCAATGGCAGGATGCATTACCACAAAACATCTGAGCGCTTCCTTCGGCGATATCCAGGCGATCGAAGATGTCTCGGTCGAGATCAAGGCCAACAGGGTCACGGCGATCATCGGCCCCTCCGGTTGCGGCAAATCCACATTCCTGCGCTGCCTCAACCGGATGCACGAACTCGTCCCCGGCGCCAGGATCACGGGCGAAGTCTCCTGGGATGGCCGCAACATCTACGCCCCGGACATGGACGCCACACTGGTGCGGCGCGGCATCGGCATGGTCTTCCAGAAGCCGAACCCGTTCCCCCTGATGTCAATCGAGGACAACGTCAGCGCCGGCCTCAGGCTGGCCGGCGGCAAGATGCGCAAGGCCAAGGTCGCCGAGATCGTCGAGCGCAGCCTGCGACTGTCAGCTTTGTGGGACGAGGTCAAGAACAAGCTGCACAAGCCGGGCGGCAGCCTCTCCGGCGGCCAGCAGCAGCGGCTGTGCATCGCCCGGGCGCTGGCGGTGGAGCCGGACATCATCCTCATGGACGAGCCCTGCTCGGCGCTGGACCCCGCTTCGACGCAAAAGATAGAGGATACGATGGAGAAGCTGAAGAAGGATTACACCATCGTCATCGTCACGCACAACATGCAGCAGGCGGCGCGTGTCTCCGATATGACC
>JAJYLK010000036.1 GCA_021787775.1 Actinomycetes bacterium
GGCAGCACGCCGCTGCGTTCGTAACGGTAAACCGTGCCCAACTCCGCCCAGCGGATCGGCAGCTCGCGGTAGGAACGGGTGCGATTCTTGTAGATCTTGATGTGGCCGGGGCAGTTCATCGGCTTGACGATGTATTCCTGTCCCTCGATGTCCATCGGCGAGTACATGTTCTCGCGGTAAAAGTCCCAGTGGCCGGAGGTCTTCCACAGCTCGACGCTGGCGATATGCGGGATCATCACCATCTCGTAACCGTTGGCAAGATGGGCGTCGCGCCAGAAATCCTCGATCACCTTCCGTATCAGCGCCCCTTTTGGATGCCATAGCGGCAGCCCGGCGCCCACCTCTTCGTCGATGTGGAACAGGTCCAGCTGCTTGCCCAGCAGCCGGTGGTCGCGCCGCTCGGCTTCCTTCAGCTTCTCAAGATGCTCGTCCAGCTGTTTTTGCGTCGCAAACGCGGTGCCGTAGATGCGGGTCAGCATCGGGTTCTTCTCGTCGCCGCGCCAGTAGGCGCCAGCCACCGACAGCAACCTGAAAGCCTTGAGCCTGCCGGTATCAGGGATGTGCGGTCCGCGGCACATGTCGGTGAATTCACCGTTGGTGTATGTGCTGGCCGCCTCTGCAGCCGGCAGCTCGGTGAGCAGCTCCAGCTTGAACGGCTGGCCGGCAAACTGCGCCGCCGCCGCCTCGCGGCTGAGCTCGCGGCGCGTAAACGGCGCCGCCGCCCCGGCCAGCTTGCGCATCTCTTCCTCGATGCGGGGCAGCTCCGCGTCGCTGATCGGCGCCGGCAGCTGAAAGTCGTAGTAAAAACCGTCGGCGATCGCCGGGCCGATGCCCAGCTTTGTGCCGGGATAAAGCCGCGTCACCGCGTCGGCAAGCACGTGCGCAGCGCTGTGCCGCAGCACCTCCATCCCCTGCGGCGAATCGCCGGTGATGATGCTGATGCTGTCACCGGCCTCAAGCGGCCGGGAAAGATCGGCTGGCTCGCCGTTTACCACCGCGGCCACGGCCGCCTTGGCCAGTCGTTGCCCGATGGCGGCCGCCGCGTCGAGGGCAGTGGCGCCTTCCGGCACGTCGATCGTTGAATTGTCAGGCAGTTTTATATCCATGAAATGCTCTTCTTTTCTCTGGCGAAGTTTAACACAGCGCAACAAAAAAGGCGGCCAGGCCGGCCGCCTTTCATGGATATCGGTCAGGTGCGAGAATCAGGCTTCGATGTCCTTCTTCCTGTCCAGATACTCCTGCCTGTCGATCTCGCCCCGCGCATAGCGCTCATCAAGGATCTGCCGCGGTGTCATCGTGGCAGGGCCGCCTCCGTGTTCGCCCCACGAGTGATCATGATGATGGCAGCAATGCTTGTGCCCGTTGTGGTGATGATGGTGATGCCCACCATCCACCAGCAGCCAGATCAACACGATGACGCCGATAATGAATATCAATCCCATTCTTCTCTCCTAACCTTAACGCGATCCGGTGGTTCCGATCCCTCGTCCTCGAAAATCCCGAGAGTTTAAGAGGGCGGCCCGGGGGACCGCCCTCCTCGGGTGATATGCGTGCCGGAGGCTCGCAAATTCCAATCTCAGCTGGAAAGGTCCTGAAGCTTTTCCTCGTACTCGGGCTTGTCGATCTCGCCCCGCGCGTAGCGGACTTTCAGGATATCGACCGGACTGCCGGCCGCGGCGGTTCCCGCCGCTGACTCAGCCGGCGCTGTGGCGGCCGGAGCAACCGCGCCATGGCGGCGGTAATGCTTGACCAGCAGCACCACCAGCACCACGATGGCGGCTATAGCCAACGCGCAAAGGATAAACGGCAGAACACCACCAGCGTAGTGGTGCACACCGGGGCCGTAATGGCCGCCTCCCCAGCTTCTTCCATATCTCATCATCAGGAATGACCTCCTCGTATAATTCCGGTTTGGGACAGTCGCGCGCCTTCCGTCCGGTTCCGCCGCCACCTGGCGGCTCACCGAATTGCCGGACGCTCACCGACCCTAAAGCTAATTATCGATGACAGGCGTGAAAAAAGTGTAAGCCGGAGGTTAAATAAGTGTTAAATTTGCGGGGAATTGTCACCAGCAAAGGACTTACGACCGGTGGAGGATTTACGACCGGCAAAGGATTTACGACCCTTGCATGTTTTGCGTCAGTGCAAGTTTTTGAGCCTGCCCGCCCAGAGCGCGAGCTGATCCAGCAGGATGCCGGCGGGTTCGTTCAGCGGTTCCAGCAGGGAAAGCGCATCGGCTTTATCCGCGGCCCGCGCGGCATTGAAAATCGCCGGCGGGATATGCAGCGCGTCGCGGATCGGCATCATGCGCAGTTCCACGGATACCAGCCGCAGCTGCTCCACCGAGCGGACGCCCATGGCGCTGCCATAGCTGACAAAGCCAATCGGTTTGCCCTGCCAGGCCTCGAAGACATAATCGATGGCATTCTTCAGTACGGCCGGGTAGCCGTGATTGTATTCGGGAGCGACAACGATGTAGCCATCCCCCTGCTTCACCTTCTCTGTCCAGCGCACCACCCCCGGAGCGGTGTAGCTTTCCCGGGCGGCGGAAGGCGTCACCGGCTCGTCGAAGAATGGCAAAGGATATTCCCTGAGGTCAATCAGTTCCGCATCCAGACCGTCGCGCTCCGCGGCCATGGCATGGATCCAGCGCGCCGGCCGCTCACTGAACCGGCCTCGCCGCGTGCTGCCCATGATGATCTGGATCTTAAGCAGGGGAAGCTCTCCGCGCTCAGGCACCGGCTCCTCCGCCGGCCTGGCGGGCGGCGAAACCCTGGTAGACAATTCCGGTTGCTGATGGGGTGCCGGCGATCCGGGCAAGATAGACGTCACCCAGCGTCGCGATGTGCTCGCGCACGTTGTCAAAATAGTTGAAATGCAGCTGTTCGTCGTCGATGATCGACTCCAGCAGCTTGACGCTGGTGCTGTCACCGTTCTCGCGGCAGACGATCAGGAATCCGTTGTAGGCGTCGATGGCGCCCTCTTCCAGCCGCGTGTCGGCGTTGAAGACGAGCGCCGCATCCTTGTCGCGCTCCGGCGTGCCCAGCGGCGCGGTGGCCGGCTCTCCTCCAAGCTCCTTGATCCGCTCGGCGAACATCTCCGCGTGCCGCATCTCGTCGATGGCGATCAGCTTCACGCTGGCGGCCAGCTCGCCATAGTCCATATCGGCCAGATTGTAATGGTGATTCATGTATTGCATGATCGCATTCAGTTCCAGCCCGCGCGCCTGGTTAAGCACATCGATGACTTTTGCTGTCTTTTCCTGCCTGGATGACTGCTGCATTTTTACTCCTTGGTCATTGCCGGCACATGAAACCACCTCCCGCTCCGGCGGCGAATCCGCCGGCGGCGCTGCGGGAAGGATGATGGTTCCATTATATCCGGCGGAAAGGGTTACAAAACGGTCGACGCGGCCGTTGCCGGCCGGAACGGAAACAGGACCGCCTGCCGGACCGCGGCGAAGGCGCCGCTAGTCACGCTTCAGCGAAATCGCCAGCAGCGCCATGTCGTCGTTGAGGGTGCCGCCGGTGAACGCGTTAATCGTATCGAAGATATGATCGGGCAGGTCACGGGCGGAGTGCGTGTGCCTGAGCGCCTCGGCCAGCCGCTGCCGGCCGAAGAACTCGCCATCCGCGCTGCGGGACTCGATGGCGCCGTCAGTGTAAAGCACGAGCACATCGCCGGGTTCCAGCCGCGTCTCATCGCCGCTGAACTCCAGCCAGGGAAAGGCGCCGATCAGCGGCGAGGCGTGTTCCAGATGATCGATCTTGCCGTCATTTCGCCTGATCAGGGCCGGTGGATGACCGCCGCTGCAGTAACTCAGCCGGCCGGTGTCGACCTCCAGGATACCGAAGAAAACCGTGACAAAGCGGTCGCCAGCGGCGCGCATGATGACCGTGTTCGTCTTTTCCAGCACATCAGCCGGAGGATAACCCTGGTGAGCGAACGCCTTGATCGTGTTCTCAACGATCACCGTCAGTGAAGCCGCCGAGACGCCCTTGCCGGAGACGTCGCCGATGACGATGCCGATGCGCTTGTCATCGATCTCGAAAATATCGTAAAAATCGCCACCGATCCTCGCCGCCTCCGTCGCGGAGTGGTAGACGTGGCCAAAGCTGATGCCGGGCAGTTCCTGGGGCGTGATCAGCAGTGTCTCCTGCAGCGTCTCCGCGATATGGAGCTCGGTGCGGTAAATGCGGGCATTCTCCAGCGCCAGCGACAGGGACGCCGCCAGTTTGGCGGCGAAATCGACCTGCAAGTCGGTGAACCCTCTTGAGGTCTGACTGTGGACAAACCTGAGCGCGGCGATGACTTTACCCCGAAGCATGATCGGCATCAACATCATCGACTTGACATGGAACGCTTCGATGATCACCGTAGCCAGGGTGCTGGCGACTTCATCGTCATTGATCAGAACAGTTTCTTTTGTCCGTGCCATCTTTTCCAAGCCATGGGCAATATCGCTGCGGATGCGCATGCCGATCATCTCCGGCGGAAGTCCGTACAGATAACGAAGCTCCCAGTAGCCATCCCGGCGTATCTCGATCGAAGCCGACTGGCAGCCAACGGCCTTCGCCGCTTCCACGACCACCGACTGCAGGATCTGGTTGTAATCAAGCGTCGAGGTGATCGAGGTGTTGATATCGTTGAGGGATTCGCGCAGCCGCGCCGCCCGCTTCTCTTCCGAAACGTCACGGAACACCAGCACGGCGCCGATCACCGCGCCGCCCAAGGTCCGGATCGGCGCGCAGCTGTCAGCAATCGAATGACGCCTGCCGTCGCGGGAGATCAGCGCCGTATGGTTGGCAAGGCCAACGATCGTCCCAGTGTCAAGTGCCCGCCTGACCGGATCAACCGCCGCTTCACCGGTCACCTCATTGACGATTTCAAACACTTCCAGCAGCGGCCGGCCGCGCGCCCCTTCTTCCGTCCAGCCGGTCAGATCCTGGGCCACCTTGTTGATCATGACGACTTTTTCATCAATGTCAGTGGCGATGACGCCGTCACCGATGCTCCCCAGGGTTACCGCCAGCCGCTCCCGCTCCTCATGCAGCATGCGCTGCGCCTGCTTGCGTTCGGCGATCTCGCGCTCCAGCGCCGCGGTCCTGGCATGCACCAGCTCTTCCAGGTGCTGGCGATGGCGGTTGAGTTCCTGCTCGTAATAGACGCGCTCGAAAGCGGCGCCCACCATGCCAGAGATGGCGAGATAGACGTTCAGCATCTCCTTCGGCACCGGCTCTGTGCCGGCGTGTCCGATCAGCATTACACGGGTGACTTCCGTTTCAACTACCACGGGCAGGAATATTGTCATCGAGGGCTCCGGCGCCGCCAGCACCGCGGTCGCCATAAAACCGCTGGCCAGCACATCGCCGGTCAACTCCCTGAACTCATCCGTCAGCGTCAGCCCGACCGCAACTGAATCGTTCAGCGTGTAGTACGGCAGCGTGATGCTGCCGTCCGGTTCCTTTCTCACAAATGCGATCCATTCGGCGGGAAAATGTGCGGTGAGGAAAAGGGAAAGGTGTTCCTCCATCTCCTGCAGCTGGTTCAGGCTGACAACGTACTGGACGGTCTTGATGAACGCCTCGAACAGCTCTGATTCGTAACGAAAATTCTTCATCCCAGTTCCAACTCCAGAGGTTGCAAAAACAGGTTCTCGAGAAACAGCTGCTCGAAATCTTCCGACCGGCCGCCGTTCCCGATGTTCGCATCAGGATGACAAAAGGAAAAGTTCACGGCTGTGCCTCAATGGTTTCATCAAGATAATGCAGGATGTCAAAAGCAGATTCGGCTACGAAGTCAACATTTAGCTGCGCGGCAGACGACTGTTTGAGAGCGGCGCCGCCGGCGAGCACCTTTACCCGGGCAAGCCCCCGCTGCCTCAGCCCCGGCCTCACCTGCCTGACCAGCGGGATGACCGGCGTGATCAAGCCGCTAACGGCCACAGCCGCGGGCTGCTCCAGCCCGGCGATGTCGATCAGCTTTTCCAGCTGGCAATCCTTGCCGCAGTCCACCACGTCATAGTTTTTGCCGGTGATCACCATCTTGAGGATATTCTTGCCGAGATCGTGGATGTCGCCCTCAAGGGATGCGACGACTGACACCAGTATCTATATTATTGCAAGGTCGCTAATATTGGCAACCAGCACTGCGGCAACCGCGCCGCGTCGAATAACCCGTCTGATGCGGACGGCGCTTTGAACTTGAGGCAGGCGCCTCAAACCTTGGGCGATTTATGCTTTATTTATTCAGCGCTGCCGTGCACGCAGAAATAGCCGTCACCCAGCCCGCTGTCCGTCCAGACCTGGCAGTCGGCGCACTGGCACTGACGCTGGCTGTCCAGATCCCGGCAGCTCGACTTGCCTACCGCTTTTGAACAAAAAAGCTCGCGCATGTTGGCGGGCGCCGGCTTGACGAACTGGTTGTCATCGCCGACCGGGTTCTGCTGTAGCTGGTCCATCGGCATCTCGTAGACTTCCGGATACTCCGGATACTCCGTCAGCATCTCGCCAACCTGCCGGCGGTCATCACGCCAGGTCTCCTGCCGGTTGTAAAGACAGCTGCTGCCCGCTTCTACAGGACAGACCGGACACAGACACTTCGTATAATTGCTGATATTCAGCTCGACCGTCTTCATGCCGGCACCAGCTCTTCCGCGCGTCCCTGGACGCAGTAATAATTGCTGTTGAGATTGTCTTCGATCTCCACCGGACACGCCGGGCACAGGCAGCTCTTCTCGCCGCTCATGTCGTCGCACGCCGAACGGCCGGTAGCGCAGTAAAGACCGCCCAGTTGCGACGGCTCCGGCATCTTGCCTTCCCGCTCGATCGCATCCACATCGACGTTCTGGTTTTGCCTGGTGGTGCACTCGCTGAAGCGGCTGACGGGACAACCGCCGCAAAGGCACCGGTTGAAGCTGTCCCGGTTGTAATCGACTCTGCTCATCTGCCCTCCTGTCACCGGTGGATTCGCGTCAGTTTCACTTATCCGGCAAGATGGATCCCAAACTGGGGGCCGGAGGGTGACAGGGCCGGTCAGTCGGGCTCAAGCGGCCTTCCCGCCACTGTGGTTTTCAAGATACTGCTTAAGCGCCACGGCATTGTTGTGCTCGGCGTCGCGGGCCCCAAAGAGGAGGATGACCTTGCTCTTGCTTTCATGTTCCAGCAGTCTGGCGACCTCTGCCTGCCGCTGTTTCAGCTCGTGGAAGTAGCGCTTGCGGAACTCGTCCCATTTTTCGGGGTCGTGTGCGAACCACTTGCGCAGCTCGCTGCTGGGCGCGATGTCTCGCAGCCAGAGATCGGGCTTGACCTCTTCCTTTTTCAGGCCGCGCGGCCACATCCGGTCCACCAGGACCCGGTAGCCGCCTGCCCGCCGCTTCTCGTCGTAGACCCTGCGGGTCTCAAACATATCGATCTCCCTCCCCGGATATCTGCGCCTGGCCCTCTCCGGATCATGCACCGTCAACGACTTACCATCCGAATATACCGCGCGCCCCGGACGACCAAACGGTTTCGAGGCATCGGAAACAGGATAGATTCGCGGCAGATCAAAGGTAGGCAAACTGATGGGCAACCGGTTGCAGCGGGAGTTTTATACCCGGCCGGCGATCACGGTGGCGAGAAGCATGCTGGGCGGACCGGTGCTTCCCGGGGGGAGCCCTAACTGCCGCTGCCGCCGCGGATTCGCGGTGGCATCCCGGTCCCATCGGTGTTCCGGGCAGCCTCGGGCATGTCCGCGCCGCCTGCCGCGGAGCTGTCCGCATACGGGCGGCGGCGCAGCGCGAAAAAGCCGTAAGCCGCGGCCGCCAGCGCGGCCAGGCCACCTACCGCCATCGCCCACCGGGGGCCGGCATATTCTCCGACCCAGCCGATGATGGGGCTGCCCACCGGCGTCGAGCCCAGAAAAGCGACCGTCCACAACGACATGACACGGCTTCGCATCTGCGGCTCGCTCTCCAACTGCAAGGTGGCGTTGCACAGCGAAGTAAAGCCGATGGAACTGGCGCCGACAAGCACCATTGCCGCCAGCGCGATCGGCAGGCTGGGCGACAGTGACACCAGCACGATGGTTATGCCAAACGCCAGCGCTGCGCCAACCAGTCCCGACGGCGACGTCCGGCTGCGGCCGGCGATGACCAGGCCGCCCAGCACGGCGCCGATGCCCATCGCCGAGGTCAGCAGCGCGTAGCCGTTGGCGCTGCCGTGAAAGGTGAATTTAGCGATCAGCGGCAGCGACACCTGAAACTCGTAGGTGAGAGTGCCGATGATCGCCATCATGATCAGCACGTCCCTCAGCAGCGGCGTCTGGCGGATATAGCTGAAGCCCTGGCGCAGCTGGCCCTTCATGCGCCTGACCGGCTCGGTACGA
>JAJYLK010000037.1 GCA_021787775.1 Actinomycetes bacterium
GCGCTGCCGGGAAGGGCCACCAGTTCGACCACCAGCAGTGAAGTGGCGATCGCGCTTGACCGGCATCCGGAAGAGGATCACGAACGCCGGGACGAAGAAGATGCCGCCGCCGTTTGCCAGCACGCCCGAGAGCAGGCCGATCATCCCCGCGGCCAGCAGCACCAGCCATGCGGCCGGCCGGACCGGACGCTCCCTGATGCTCACCGGAAACCTGCGCTCGGTGATGTCCTTGACGATGAAATCGACGCCGATGAAAAACAGCACACCCGCGGTCAGCAGCGTCAGCGGCAGCGGCGTTGCCAGCGCCTGCAGCGGTGGCAGGCCCAGAAACGTCCTGATGACGGGAGTGTCGACGCTGCTGCCGCCAATGCCGAAGAAGGCGGAGAGGAACCCGGTGACGCAGCCGATGAGGATGGCCTCGATGTTCATGGCCTGATTTTATTTAATGCGGACGGAGGAACGCCAGCATGCCGCAGGGAATCTATCCCAGGTGCTCGCGGCGCCACCGCTCGATGGCGGCATGATTCCCGGAAAGCAGCACCTCGGGCACCTTCCAGCCGCGGAAATCGGCCGGCTTGGTGTAATGAGGATATTCCAGGCGGCCGCCCAGCCCGGCGGAAAAAGATTCGTAGACAGCGCTCTCATCGCTGCCCAGGGCCCCCGGCAGCCGCCGCGTGAGCGCGTCCACCAGCACCATCGCCGGCAACTCTCCGCCGCTGAGGACATAATCGCCGATCGAGATCTCGCCGGTGGCGAGGTGGTCTGCGATGCGCTGGTCAAAGCCTTCATAGCGGCCGCACAGGAGGGTGAACCCGTCCAGCGCGGCAAGCTCGCCGATGAGCGTTTCATCCAGGCGGCGCCCCCGCGGCGAGAGCAGGAACACCGGCTGCCGGTCGCGCATTGCCGCGCCATCGGCGCCGTAGACCGCTTCCAGGGCCGCGCATACCGCATCGACCCTGAGCACCATGCCGGCGCCGCCTCCGGCAGGCGTATCATCCACCTGGCCATGACTGAGTGGAGTGTAGTCCCGGTAATCGAACAGCCGCACGCTGAGGCTGCCGGCCTGCATCGCGCCGGTCACGTGCCGCTGCTCGAAAAACCAGTTGAACCACCGGGGAAAGAGCGTGAAGATGTCGATGTCAGCCAAGGAAGCCTTCCGGGATCTCGATGCGGCCGGCTTCCAGATCGATCGATAGAACCACTTGTCTGACAAATGGTATATAAACCGTTTCGCCGTCGCCACCCGGATCGATCTCGAGATAGGGGTTGGCCTTGCGCGATTCGTGGACGGCGCTGACGCTGCCAACGCGCTCGCCGCCCGCATACACTTCCAGCCCTTCCAGCTGGAAGGCGAAGAAAGTATCCTCCCCGGCCGGCGCCACCTCGGCGCCGGGGACAAACAGCGAAGCGCCGAACAGTTCCTGCGCCCTCTCTTGCGAGTCGTAGCCCTCGATCCGCACCAGCGGACCGCGGTCCGACCGGCGCATGGCGGTAATTCTCACCGGCAGGCGCTCCTGCCGGCGTTTTCGGGCGAGATATAGCTCCGCCCCCGCTTCAAACCGGTCGCTGCGATCGGTGAGCGGCATGATCAGCATCTCCCCCTCGCGGCCATGGATGCGTTTTACCATGCCCACAAGCACCCAGTCGGGCGCCCCTCTGAGGCTGGCTTCTCCCCCATCCGCAGCCATCACCGCGAATGCCTCCAGAAGATCCCGCCAGCGGATCCCTTCCCGCGGCAGGAATCGTTCTGCCTGCGCTCAGTCGACAATCTCTACGATGGCCCGCTTGCCGTTCTTGACCGCGCTTGCCTTGACGATCGTCCGCAGCGCGCGCGCAATGCGGCCCTGTTTGCCGATCACCTTGCCGATGTCATCCTTGGCGACCGTCAGCTCCAGCACCACGGTGGTGTTGGTCTCGGTCTCCTGGACCTTCACATCCTCAGGATGGTCCACCAGGGACTTGGCCAGGTATTCGAGTAGTTCTCTCACTGCTTCCTCCGTTTCCGCCTAACCGGTTTCGATAAAGGCGTCCCAGACACGCCCTTACTTAGAGATCCCCTTGACCGCCAGCAGCTTGCTCACGGTTTCCGTCGGCTGGGCCCCCTTTGCCAACCAGTCACGCGCCTTGCCCTCATCGATCTCGATCAGGGACGGCTCGTCCTGCGGGCCGTAGCGGCCGATGTTCGCGATCACCTTGCCGTCCCTCGGCGAACGGGAATCGGCAACGACAATCCGGTACAACGGCTTCTTCTTGCGGCCGACACGGCTCAGTCTCATCTTTACCGCCATTCAATCACCTCCTTTTGGACTTCATTGGCGATCATCCGCGGGCGCAGCCGCCATTTCCGCAGGCGGCGGCGCCAGCCGCTGATGATCGTCTTTCTGAAAAAAAACGAATGGCTCCCTGACTACATCTTCCCCAGCAGTTCCGGAGGCAGCCCTTTCATCTTGCCGCCGGCCAGCTGCTTCATCATCTTCTGCATCTGGCGGAACCTGCTGATCAGTTGGTTGACTGCCTGAATATTTGTGCCGCTACCAGCCGCGATCCGCTTCCGGCGGCTGCCGCTGATGATGTCGGGATGGCGCCGTTCATCCAGCGTCATCGAGCGGATGATCGCCTCGACGCGATCCAGTTCACGCTCGTCCAGCTGCGCCGACTTCAGCTGTTTGGGGATGCCTGGGATCATCGAAAGCATCCCCGCCAGCGGACCCATCTTGCGCATGCTCTGCATCTGGTCGAGGAAGTCGTCGAACGTGAACTGCGCCTTGCGCAGCTTCGCCTCCAGCTCGCGCGCCTTCTTCTCATCGATGGTCTCCTGCGCCCGCTCGATCAGGGTGAGCACGTCACCCATGCCGAGGATGCGGCTAGCCATCCGGTCGGGATGGAAATAATCGAAATCCTGGATCTTCTCGCCGGTGGAGGCGAACTTGATCGGCTTTCCGGTGACCGCCCGCACTGAAAGCGCGGCGCCGCCGCGAGCGTCGCCATCGAGCTTTGTCAGGACGACCCCGTCGAAGTTCACCTGCAGCTGGAACTGCTCGGCGACGTTGACCGCGTCCTGGCCGGTCATCGCATCCAGCACCAGGAGAATGTTGTGCGGTTTGACCTGGCTGCGGATCTGCACCAGCTCTTCCATCAGCTTCTCGTCGATGTGCAGGCGGCCCGCGGTGTCGATGATAACCACGTCGCGGCCGGCAGCGGCAGCGTCCTCGACGCCTTTTTTGGCGATCTCGACCGCGTCGCTGCTGCCCTCGATCGTGAAGACCGGCACCTTCACCTGCCCGCCCAGCACCTTCAGCTGCTCGATGGCCGCCGGCCGGTAGATGTCGGCTGCGACCAGCTCGGGCTGCTTGCCCTGTGACAACAGGTTGCGGGCCAGCTTGGCGCAGGTGGTCGTCTTGCCCGAACCCTGCAGGCCCACCATCAGCACCACTGTCGGCGGCTTGGGCGAGAAGCTCAGCTTCGCCGAGGCGGCGCCCATCAGCTTCACCAGCTCCTCGTGGACGATCTTCACCACCTGCTGGCCCGGCGTCAGGCTTTCCATCACCTCTTCGCCGAGGGCCCGCTCCTTCACCGCGGCAACGAACTGCTTGACTACCTTGAAGTTGACGTCCGCTTCCAGCAGAGCCAGGCGGATCTCACGCATGGCCTTGTTTACGTCTTCCTCGCTCAGCCGCCCCTGTCCCTTCAGGCCGCCGAGCACATTCTGTAACTTATCTGACAATGTGTCAAACATTCTTACCGCGTCTCATCGATTCGTTCATAGACTTGGCTGATGCCCGAAACGGGCGCACGGGAAACAACCGGGGGAAGGCAGGCATGCCGGCGCGGGCACCCTCCGGCGCCAGCCCCGAACCAGGGCACTATGATGCTGCTAAAAACCTCGCCGCTGCCAATCCACTTTCCGCTTCGCGCACTATCCGTTCTCGCAAACCTCAGCTGGAGCCTGGCCCGATGACGGCAAACCGCCATCCAGGTGCTGCTCCTGGAATCCCATGCGGCGGCACGCGCCACACGAGCAACTCCTAATATTAGAAACTAGGGGTTGTAGTGTCAAGACGTGCGGCATTTTCAGTTGACGATTCCCTGGACCGCGCGCGGGCTATTCCTCCAGCAGCGCCCGGGCAAAATCGAGCGGGTCGAAGGGCCGCAGATCCTCCATCTGCTCGCCCACGCCGATCAGCTTGACCGGCAGGCCGAGTTCGTGCGAGATCGCCACCGCGATGCCGCCCTTGGCGGTGCCGTCCAGCTTTGTGAGGATAACGCCGGACACATCGACCGCCTGACCGAACAGGCGCGCCTGGATAAGGCCGTTCTGCCCGGTTGTGGCATCGACGGTCAACAGCACCTCGTGCGGCGCATCCGGCACCTGCTTGGCGATGACCCGGTGAATTTTTTTCAGTTCCTCCATCAAGGGCACCTGGGTGTGCAGCCGGCCGGCGGTGTCGACGATCACCACGTCGATGCCGCGGGAACGGGCGGCGGCGATGGCGTCGAAAACCACGGCGCCGGGATCGCTGCCGTGCTCCTGCCTGATTACGGGGACATCGACTCGCTTGCCCCATTCCATCAGCTGCTCGATGGCGGCGGCTCGGAAGGTGTCGGCGGCTGCCAGCAGCACGCTCTTGCCCTCGCGTTTCAGGTGGAAGGCGATCTTGCCGATCGTGGTGGTCTTGCCGGTGCCGTTGACACCGACTATCAGGATGATGGACGGCTCATGGGAGACATCGATGCGGTCGTCGCCGGCGGCGCACATGTCAACCAGCGCCTGCTCCAGCTCCTGGTTGAACTGCTCCCGGTCGCTGATCAGGCCCTCGTTGGCAGCCGTCTCCAGCCGGTCGACGATCTCCACCGTGCTGGCGACGCCGCAATCGGCAAAAATGAGTGTTTCCTCGATCTGCTCCCAGACATCCGCATCCAGCTTGTCGAACATGATCGCCGACAGCTGCTGCTGCATCGTCTGGCGGCTCTTGGAAAGCCCCTCCCGGAGCCGGCGCAGCCAGCCGCCTTTCCTGCCGCCCGCGGCTTCTTCCTCCGCCGCGGCTGCCGGCGCCTCGCCCTCCAGGCCCTTGAAGACTTCATGCCAGGTTTTTGCCATGGTCTATCTGGCCAGCGCCGCGGCTTCAGGTTCCGTGGCGTCTGCAGCTCCGGCGGCCGCGTCGTCAGGATCGCCGCCCGGAACATCGCCCTCGCCATGCTTGTCCATCCGCCGCGAGAGGACCTTGGAAGTGCCGTCCGCACCCATGCTGACGCCGTAGAGGACATCGGCGCACTCCATGGTGCGCTTCTGGTGGGTGATGACGATGAACTGCGTCTTGTGCTGGTAACGCCTGAGCATGTTCAGCAGGCGCGTGATATTGACATCATCGAGCGCCGCTTCCACCTCGTCGAGGATGTAAAACGGCGCCGGCCGCGCCAGGAAGATGGCAAACAGGAACGCAATCGCCACCAGTGAACGCTCGCCGCCGGAAAGCAGCGACAGGTTCCGCAGCGCCTTGCGGGCGGGCTTTACCGAGATCTCGATGCCACGCTGGTCGCCGGAACGGCTGGCCGTCCAGTCATCTTCCGCCGCTGCGCCCGCCCCTTCTTCATCGCCGGCGCCGGCCGCTTCTCCGTCCCCTTCCAGACCCGCAGCCGGCTCCACCGGTTCCGTGAGGGTAAGCCTGCCCTCACCACCCGGGAAGAGCGTGCCCACCACGTCTGCGAAGTGATCGCGCACCGCGGCGAAAGTGGTGGCAAAGTTGGATTCTATCCGCTCGGTCAGCTCGCCGATCAGACCGGAAAGCTCCTTGAGGCTGCGCTCCAGATCGGAACGCTGCTCGTCGAGGAAGCGCTGCCGCTCGAGCATCTCCTCATATTCCTGCTGCGCCAGCGGATTGACCGGGCCGATCAGCTCGCGGCGGCGGATGAGCCGCTCGATCTGCTCCTCGACAGCGTCCAGCTCCTCCGCGGCGGCGGCCTCGGCGTCCTCCAGACCCGCTTCCGGAAAGCGCTCGCAAAGTTTTACCAGGCGCATCTCGTGGTCCGCCACCTGGTCCCGCAGCTTGGCGACCTGGACCTCGCAGTCGGTGCTGGAGCTGCTTGCCCGGCTCAGCTCCTGCTGCAGCTCCGCCTCGGCGGTGGAAAGCTCGCGCAGGCTCGATGAATGACGGTCCGCCAGTTCCTCGCTTTCTTTCAGTGTCGCTTCCAGCCCGCCGGCGACGCCGTCGAACACGCCCGCGATGCGCTCGATCCTGTCCAGCAACATGGCGCATACCGGCGCCAGCCGGAGGTAGGCCTCCATCTGGTACGTAATGGCCCGCAGTTCGTCCTCGAGCCGGCCGAGCACCGGCCGGGACCGCTCCAGCGCCTGGTCGGCGACCCGCTGGCGCTCGCGCACCCGCGCCGCAGATATTTTGAGTTCCGTAACTTTTTGTGACAGGGACAGCCTGGCAGCAGCCAGGGACTCCTCGCCTTCATCGTCCGCGCCGCCAGCGGCCTGCTGCGTTTCTTTCAGGGACTCCTCGGTCTCGCGCAGCCGCGCGCCGGCTTGAGCCAGCTCCTCATCCAGCTTGGCCAGCTCCGCCCGCAGGTGTCCGCAACTGGCCTCCTTCAGCTCGATCTCCTGCTCCAGCACGCGCTGCTGCCGCTGTGTGACGGCCGCGTCGCCCTCGGCATCGCGGCGCTCCTGCAGCACGTCCCGCAGCGCTTTCTCGGCCTCCAGCCGGTCCCGTTCCGCCTCTTCCAGCTCCGGGCCCAGCGCATGCAGACGCTCCTTCAGCCCGGCGCAGACCGCCTCGGCCGCTTCCCGCTCCTGCTCCAGCTGCCGGCGCTCGTTGCGATGCTTCAGCAGCACCGACGAAGGCGGATCGGCCTGATAACTGAGCAGGCGCCGTCCGGCGCTGAACAGGACGCCGTCGCGCGTCACCCAGGTGCCGGAGCAACTCAGGCCACCGGCAGCAGCGATATCCTCGGCATCCTCGGCCACCCGCACGCTGGCAAGCGTCTCCGCGACATATGGCAGCCACTCCCGCGTGATACGCACATGATCGATCAGATAATCTTCACCGGGGATCCGCTCGAAACCGGCAGCCTCCCCGGGCAGGACGATCTCGACCCCGCCCAGCTCGGCTGCCATCACCGTACGCAGCATCTGGTGGGCATGCTCAAAATCACTGGCGGCGAGGGCAAACAGGATGTTGCCAAGCACCGCTGACACAGCCCGCTCATAACCGGGATCGACCTCGACGACGCTGACCAGCGCCTTCACGCCGTTTTCTTCAGAAAGCTTCTTGGCGGCGGGCGGCAGGCCGGCGCGGTCGCGGTCGCTCTCGCCGATGAAGGTCAACCGCGCCTTGGCGATCTTCAGGTCCTCCTCGACCCGGCGCAGCTCGAGCGCCGCCTGCTCGCGGCGGGCATCGGCCTCGTCCCGGCGCGCCGTGATCCGTTTTATCGCCGCTTCCGCCCGGCTGGCGCGGTCGTGCCACTCGCTCATGCGCTCCGCTTCGCCACGCGCCTGCTCAGACAGCGCCGCCAGTTCGCGGCGGCGCGCATCCGCCTCGAGCACCGCGCGCTCGATCATTCCAGCCAGTTTCTCCTGGCGCTGGGAAAGGTATTCGATCTGGTGGCCAAAGCGGTCCTTGAGCGCCCCGAGCTCGCCGACCCGGCGCGTCTTCTCCTCGCCGGCCTGGCGGCGGCGGTCCAGTTCGGCCTCGACCCGGTCCAGTTCGGCCTGCTGCGCCCGAAGCTCATCGTCGATCTCCGACAGCTGCGCATGATCGGCGCCGCGCTCCTCTTCGGCACGTTCGAGCTCGGCGCTGACGCGGGCGATCTGGCCGTTTAAATTCTCGCGCCGCGCTCCGGCGCGCCTGGCGGCTGCCTCCAGCATCTCCAGGCGCCGGACAGTGGCCTCCCGCCGGCCGCCGAGGTTCTCCTGGCGTGACTTCAGCCCGTAAAAACGGGACGCCAGCTCCTGATGGCGCCGCAGCGATCCGGACAGCATCTCTTCTGTCTGGCGCCGCTCGGCCGCCGTTGCGGCCAGCCGCGCCTCCAGTTCACCGCGACGGGCGCCTGCCTGGCTGGCCTGGTCCTCGGAAAGAGCAAGTTCTGCCGTCAGCGCCGCAAGCCGGCCCTTGATCATGCGACTCTCGGCCTCAGCGATCTGCTGCTCCAGCCGCGCGGAGCGCTCGGCTGCCGTCGCCTGGCGCTTCAGCGGCCTCAGATTTGACCTCACTTCTTCTTCGACGTCAGCAAGGCGCTCCAGATTACGCCGCACGGCATCGAGCTTGCGCTCGGCGCGGTGGCGCCGCTTCTTGTACTTGCCCAGGCCGGCGGCTTCTTCTATGTAGGCGCGGCGGT
>JAJYLK010000038.1 GCA_021787775.1 Actinomycetes bacterium
CCTGAAAGCGCTGGTCCGGATGGCCCGCCTGCGCCGGTGCAGCCGGCTCTACCTGCATCTTTTTCTTGACGGCCGCGATGTGCCGCCCAAGAGCGGCGCCGCCTACGTGCGCGAGATCGCCGCGTTCCTTGGGGAGGAAGGCACAGGCGCCGTCGCCACTATCTCCGGCCGTTACTACGCCATGGACCGCGATAACCGCTGGGACCGCGTCCGGCTTGCCTACGAGGCGCTCGTGCGTGGCAAGGGACCGCACAGCCCGGACCCGGTCGCCCTGGTGGAGCAATCCTACCGTGACGGGATCACGGACGAATTCGTCATCCCCACGGTAGTCGACTCCGACCCCGGGTCGCGCGTAAGCGACGGTGACAGCGTCATCTTCTTCAATTTCCGTCCGGATCGCGCGCGTGAGCTGACTAGAGCGTTGATTTTTGATGATTTCTCCGAATTCGACCGCGGGCCGCAGCCGCCGCGGCCTTACTTCGTCGGCATGACCGCATACGACGCCACGTTCGGCAATCCCGTGGCCTTCCCGCCGGAAGAGCTGCGCAACGTGCTGGCGGCGGTGCTGGCCGCGGCTGGCAAGACCCAGCTGCATATCGCTGAAACCGAGAAATACGCCCATGTGACCTTCTTTTTCAACGGCGGCGTGGAGGCGCTCAATCCAGGCGAGACCAGGAAGCTGATTCCCTCACCGGCGGATGTGGCCACCTACGATCAGAAACCGGCGATGAGCGCCCGGGAAGTCACCGCCGAGCTGCTGAAATTGCTGGACGGCCAGCACTTTGATTTCATTGTGCTTAACTTCGCCAACTGCGACATGGTCGGCCACACCGGCAAGCTCGATGCGGCCATCGCCGCAGTCGAGACCGTGGACGAATGCGTCGGCGAGGTCTGCCGCAGGATCGAAGCGCAGGGAGGCGTCTGCCTGATCACATCCGATCATGGCAATGCCGAGCGGATGTTCGATGCTGACGGTGGTCCCGATACGGCTCATACCTCCGACCTGGTGCCGCTGATAGTCACCTGCGAGGGCATACATCTGGAACGGGGCCGGGCGCTGGGGGACCTGGCGCCCACGGTGCTCGAGTTGCTCAAGCTGCCGGTTCCGGCAGAAATGACTGGCCGGCCGATAATTTCGGCCGGATAGCAGCGTGCCTGTCGCCCAATTTGCCATGCGGTTGATGAACACTGTTAAGGCAGAACTTGCGCCGGTGGCCTGATTCCAGCTATCATCTTGATGACTCACATTCAACAGGACTGAAAATCATGCTATATCTCGTACTCGCCATACATTCTGTTCTCTCCGCCGCTCTGGTGGTGCTCATCCTGCTGCACTCCGGCAAGGGCGGCGTCTCCGGCATTTTCGGCGGCGGCATGAGCGAGACGTTCAGCGGCACCAGCGTCATCGAGAAGAACCTGACCCGGGCCACGGTGGTCATCGCCACCGCTTTCTTTATCACCACGGGCCTGCTTGTCTTCGTGCTGACTTCATCCTAGGTACAGGTCTCTTCGCGGGCCGGCCTTCTCCCGCCGCTTTCGCGGCTCCCTTTCCATCCCATCAGACTGTTTTTGCAGGCATCGCCAGCGCCTGAGTGAAATACTTATGGTGTTCCGGCAGGAATCCGGCATGACACCGGTGATATTTTCTGCCGGCAGGGTCGTCATCGCCGGCGATTGACCGATTATGGATCATGACAGTGGGAGGAGTGCTTTGGAGATCAATGGAGAAACCAGGCTGATCGGAATTTTAGGCGATCCGGTGTCGCATTCGCTGTCGCCCCGGATGCAGAACGCCGCCTTCGACGCCATGGGCCTCAACATCACTTATGTGCCGCTGCCGGTGGCGCCGGCTCAGCTGGAGGCCGCCGTCGCGGGCCTGCGGGCGATGCGGTTCATCGGCGCCAATGTGACCATCCCCCATAAAGTGCCCGTGTCCGGGCTATTGGACCGGCTCGACGTATCCGCGAGGCGCGCCGCGGCGGTCAACACGATCGTCAATGACGATGGTGTCCTTACCGGACACAATACCGACGGAACCGGATTTATCCGTGCCCTGGCCGAGACAGCCGTCGTCGATTTCCGGCAGGCTGCCACTGTCATCTTCGGCGCCGGCGGCGCCGCGCGCTCGGTTGCCATGGCCCTCGCGGAAGCCGGCGTTTCCCATATCGCGCTGGTGAACCGGACACTGGCAAGGGCGGACGAGTTGAAGGCGCTGATAGAGGCGGAATTCCCCGCGGTGACAGTGGTCGCTGCGTTTCCGGACGCCGCCGCGCGCCTGCTTTCCGCCAGCAAAATAGTGATCAATGCCACTTCCCTCGGCATGGACGGCGACCTAAAGAGTGTCCCCTTCGACGTCGATAGATTATCGGAAGGGCACATCGTCTGCGACCTGGTCTACACAAGATCAACGGCAACTCCTCTGTCGGTCGCGGCGGAAAAAAAGGGGGCGACCTTTATGGGCGGTCTGCAAATGCTTCTGATGCAAGGAGCTGCATCCATCCAGATATGGACCGGCAAGGAACCCCCCATTGATGTAATGAGGAAGGCACTTGAACCCTAGCGAACTCTCGGCTCGCAAGACGCGGAAGCTTCAGCCAATTGGCGAGATCCTGGTAGGCAAGGGGCTGATCACCCGCGATCAGCTGAACGCGGTTCTGGAGAAGCAGAAGGATACGCCCAAGCGGCTGGGCGAGATCCTGGTCGAAGACGGCATCCTGTCGCAGGATCAGCTTAACCGTGCGCTGGCGGAGCGCCTGGGCGTCGAGCACATCGGCCTGACCGAACACGATGTCGACTCGCTGGCCGCCAACATGATCCCCGAGAAGCTTGCCCGGCGCTACGGCGCCATACCCGTCAGGTTCCTGGACGAGAATACGCTGCTGGTGGCGATGGTCGATCCTACCAATGTATTCGCCATCGACGATCTGCGGATGATGACTGGTTACGACATCAAGCCGGCTATCGCTTCCGCGGAAGATGTGTTCAGCCAGATCTCGAAGATTCACCGGCTGGGCGACTCGGTCGACGATGAGGTCAGCGCCGAAGAAGAGGAGCTTACCGCTGAGACGCCCGTGTCGGCCGACATCCGCGAGGCGGCGGCCGAAGCTCCGATCGTCAAACTGGTCAACAGCATCATCAGCCAGGGCGTCGATGACGGCGCCAGCGACCTTCATTTCGAGCCCCAGGAAAAGGAACTCGTCATCCGTTTCCGGATCGATGGCGTTCTGCACGAGATCATGTCCATCCCCAAGCGCATGCAGTCAGGGGTGCTCTCGCGCATCAAGGTGATGTCGGATCTGGATATCGCCGAGCGTCGCATCCCCCAGGATGGCCGCATCGGCCTCACCGTCGGCGGCAAGCCCATCGACGTGCGCGTCGCTTCGATGCCTACCGTTTACGGCGAGAAGATCGTCATGCGCCTGCTGGACAAGAGCAGCGTGATGCTCAACCTGACCGACCTCGGCTTTTCCCAGAAGGCGTTGAGCCGCTTCGAGACAGCTTACCGCAAACCTTACGGGGCCCTGCTGGTGACCGGACCGACCGGCAGTGGCAAATCAACCACGCTTTACGCGACGCTCAACGTGCTCAATTCCAGGGAGAAGAACATCATCACCGTCGAGGACCCGGTGGAATACCGGCTGGGCGGCATCAACCAGACCCAGATCAACACCAAGGCCGGGCTGACGTTCGCCTCAGGCCTGAGGGCGATCCTCAGGTCCGACCCCGACATCGTCATGGTCGGCGAGGTTCGCGACAAGGAAACAGCGCAGATCGCCATCGAATCGGCGCTCACCGGTCACCTGGTTCTGAGCACGCTCCATACCAACGATGCCCCCGGAGCGCTGAGCCGGCTCTCCGAGATGGGGATCGAGCCCTTCCTGACGGCTTCGGCGATCGAGTGCGTGCTGGCGCAGAGGCTGGCGCGAAAGCTCTGTACTCATTGCAAGGAGCCTTTCCAGCCCTCCGATGAGGCGCTCCGACAGGGTGGGTTTCCCCAGGAAGTGATGGGACGCGGCATCACTCTTTACCGCGCCAAAGGCTGTCCGCGCTGCAATAAAACCGGTTACAAGGGGCGGCTTGGCATCTATGAAGTCATGCTGGTCAGCGAAGCCATCGAGCGCCTTACGGTCGAGCGCAAAAGTGCCGATGAGATTTCAAGAGTGGCTCAGGCTGAAGGCATGGTCACGCTCAGGGAGGACGGGATACAAAAAGTATTAAACGGAGAGACTTCGGTGGAAGAGATCGCCAGGGTCATTGTCTAGCAACTGTAAACCAAGGCAGGAAGAGGGGGAGACCTCAAAATGGATCTAGTCGACATACTTGTCGAAGTACTGGAAAGGAAAGCGTCAGACCTGCATCTGACGGTGGGGACACCGCCGGTGATCAGGGTTTCCGGAAAGCTCATCAGGCTGGATTACCCGAAACTTACCAGCAACGACACGCGGGATCTTGTCTACAGCATCCTTTCACAGGAACAGAGGCAGCGGATCGAGAGTGAATGGGAGATCGATTTTTCCTACTCGGTACCCGGCCGCGCCCGCTTCCGGGTCAATGCCTATTTTCAGCGCAACAGCCTGGGGGCGGCCTTTCGCCTGATACCGGCGCATATCAGGACGGTCGAGGAGCTGATGCTGCCGCAGGTGCTGCACGTCATGGCAGCGAAGCCGCGTGGCTTCGTGCTGGTCACCGGCCCGACCGGCAGCGGCAAGTCGACTACGCTGGCGGCCCTGATCCAGGAGATAAATCAGACGCGTGATGAGCACATCATGACGATCGAGGATCCGATCGAGTTTCTGCACCGTCATCAAAAATCAATCGTCAACCAGCGCGAGGTGGGCACTGACACACAGTCTTTCAACCGGGCGCTCAAATCCGTCCTGCGGCAGGATCCGGATGTCATCCTCATCGGCGAGATGCGTGACACCGAGACGATGCAGACGGCGCTGACCGCGGCCGAAACCGGCCACCTGGTGTTTGCTACCCTGCACACGCAGGACGCGCCGCAGACGATCGACCGCATCATCGACGTGTTCCCGCCGCACCAGCAGAGCCAGATCCGCGTGCAGCTGGCCTCTACCCTGATGGGTGTCTCCACGCAGCAGCTGCTGCCCACCGTGGACGGCACCTCGCGCGTGCCGGCCTGCGAAGTGCTGGTACCGACGCCGGCGGTGCGCAATCTGATCCGTGAGGCGAAGACTCACCAGATCTATTCCATGCTGCAGACGGGCAGTCAGTACGGCATGCAGACAATGGACGCGGCGCTGTCGGACCTGGTCCGTCGCGGCAAGATCACCAAGGAACTGGCTCTTAAGAAGTCAAGCAATCCGGAGGAACTGGAGCGTCTGATAATGGGAAGGGCAGCGTAATGAAAGCAAACGGCAAGGGATAGGAAGATGTCAACTTTTGTCTACAAAGTCAGAGACATGCATGGGGTGTCATCCAGGGGCGAGCTGGAGGCGAACTCGCGCGCCGAAGTGGCCAGCAACCTGCGCGGCCGGGGACTGACCGTCGTCGAGGTCAGCGAGAAGAAAGCGGGTGTTTCGCTTAACAAGATGATGGGTGACATGCAGCGGATCAAGTCAAAGCACATCACTGTATTCTCCCGCCAGTTCGCCACGATGATCAGTTCGGGCCTGGCGCTGCTCAGGGCTCTCTACGTGCTCGAGAACCAGACCGAGAACCAGAAGCTCAAAACAGTCATCGGCGCCCTGCGCACGGACGTGGAAGCAGGTCAGGCGCTGTCTGATTCGATGGAGAAGCACCCGCGGGTATTCAACCGCCTCTACGTGAGCATGGTCAGAGCCGGGGAGGCCGGCGGTATCCTGGATGAAACACTCAACCGGGTGGCTTCGCAGCTGGAATCCGAGGACAGCCTCCGGCGCCAGGTGCGTTCGGCGATGGTCTACCCGCTCCTGATCGCCTCGTTTGCGATTGTCATCATGATCGCCATGATCATCTTCATCATCCCTGTTTTCTCCGGTATCTATGCCAGCATGGGCGGGCAGCTACCGATGCTGACACAGGTGATGGTAGGTATCAGCAACATTCTGACCAGCATCTACGGCGTTTTTGTGGTAGCCGCCATCGTCGGCTCGATCTACGGATTGATGAGGCTAAAGCGGACGCCGCAGGGAAGCGCCGCCTGGGACCACATGAAGCTGCGGATTCCGATGGGCATCGGCCAGATCATCCGCAAGCTGGCGATGGCCAGGTTTTCCCGTACGCTGTCTACGCTCATCTCCAGCGGCGTGCCGATCCTGCACGCGATTGAGATCACCGGCGACACCGCCGGCAACGTCGTGGTGGCTGAGGCCATGGCCAGCGTCAAGGCCGGCATCAAGGAAGGCCGGCCGATGTCGGAACCACTGTCACATGCTGACATTTTTCCGCCGATGGTGACGCAGATGATCGCCGTGGGCGAGGAAACCGGCGCCGTGGACACGATGCTGTCAAAGATCGCCGATTTCTATGAAGACGAGGTCGATGCCGCGATCAAATCGCTGACTTCGATCCTGGAGCCGATCATGATGATGGGTGTCGGCGCCCTGGTCGGCGTCATCGTCATCTCGCTCTATCTGCCGATATTCAACCTGATGAATCAGGTGCATTGATGCCGGCGGGAACGCGACTGGAAGCTTCATTGATCGCGGCGCCTGCCGACGTTAATTATGAGGGATTGATCTGAGCCGGCCATGAGTGTGACTGCGAAGAAAAAAGAATGTGCCGCTGCCGGGGATGAGCATGGCGCCGAACACGGCGGCGCCGAGGTCGTCGAGTTCCCCCGCGCCGGCAGCGTGGAGCGGCGTAACAAGGAACTGGTTGCCGCTTATCAGGAAAGCCGGGATCCGGCGCTGCTGAGCGCGATCCTCGAGCGCAACCAGGGCCTGCTGCATGCGGTATTGAAGCGTTTCACCTACTTTCCCGATCCTTATGAGGATCTTCTGCAGGTTGCCAATCTGGGGCTGATCAAGGCGGTGCAGCGGTTTGACTGCGGCCGTGGCATCGAGTTCTCCAGTTACGCGACGGCGATTGTCGATGGCGAGGTGCGCCATCATCTGCGCGACAACATGCTGATGCGACAGCCGCGCTGGCTGAAGAAACTCGAGAAGTTGATCGAGGAAGCTTCCGTGGAGCTCAACCGGACTTTGAAGCGGCCGCCCTCGGTGGCTGAGATCGCCGAGAAGACCAATGTCTCCGAAGAAGGTGTCCTCGAAGTGCTGAAAGCCCATTCGGCCGTCAGCCTGCACCAGGTCAACGACCCCCCCGACCGGGAGATGGTCGAGGCGCAGCCTGATTCCAGCCGCATCCGCTCGCTGCACTATGATTCCTTCTCGCTGCCGGTCGAGGATCGCATCCTCCTGGAAGATGCGCTTGATGCCCTCAGCACTTTCCAGCGCAAGATAGTATTCCTGCTGTTCTTTCGCGATCTGACCCAGTCGGAAGTCGCGGAGGAGATGGGGCTGTCGCAGCGCAAGGTCTCGCGCGAATCCGCCAAGGCTCTCAGCAGGATGAAGGCGATTCTGAACACGAAGATTTTTTAAGGTCAACGCTCAAGTTTGCGAATGCTTCTGCCGATTAATGGCCCGTATCGATCCTCATCCCGTAGCGGGTAGTGTCTAAAAATAAGGCAGTTGGGTAGCATAGGGATGAAGGTGAAAAAGGCAAACCACTCGCGAGGGTGGGACGCAAAGCCTCAGGACCAGACTGGTTGTATTTGGTAATAAAGTCTGGTTGGCTGGGCCGCCACCAGAGATTCTGAAGTGACAGGGATCTGTGGTTTGCCAAAGACCGCAGGTCCCTTTTTTACTGCGGTAAAAAAGCGTAATAGGGGAGGAGGTGACATCCATGATAAACAGGATCAGAAACAGGACGCAGGTGGGTGGTGGTGAAGGTGGTTTCACGCTGATTGAACTGTTGGTGGTGATTATCATCATCGGCATCCTGGCAGCAATCGCGATTCCGATGTATCTCAGTCAGCGTCAGAAGGGCTGGAACGCTGCCTCTCAAAGCGACCTGCGCAACGCAGCCGTGTCTCAGGAGAGCTACTACACATCCGCTGGGTCGTATACCAGCAATGTGTCCGACCTGAAGAACAATGGTTACAACGAGTCGCCCGCCGTAGTGCTGACGGCGACTGGCGACGCGAACAGCTACTGCATGTCCGCGCATGATACCAGCGGCGGCGACACATGGTATCTGACTAATACTACTGGTGGCGGCGCTCCGACTACAACTGCATGCTAGTGATGTGAGCATAGGCTTAAGTCGGGAACC
>JAJYLK010000039.1 GCA_021787775.1 Actinomycetes bacterium
GAAAAGTTCGAGTAAAAAAGAATTGGTGGGCGATACCGGGTTCGAACCAGTGACCCCCAGCTTGTCGAGCTGGTGCTCTCCCAACTGAGCTAATCGCCCCTATGAAGAATTTCAGAATCCCGCGCTTTCAGCCCGGTAAGCTTTGCCCCCTTACTGAGCTAATCGCCCACATCTTGAGGAAATCGCCACCGGCGGCCGATTTGGGCACGGCCCAGCGGCGAAAGCGTTTGGCTGGTAGCGTTCTAATTCTAGCTATCCTCCCTGGGCATCGCAAGAAAGCCGTGGCATGCTGCCTGCCCCATGGTCTGCTTCCTCGCCGGCCTCCCGCGTTCATCCTCGGGAGCGGGCCGCCTCGCCTGCGTTTCGCTCTTCACCGGCGCGGGTAGAAATAGGCCGAATCAACCGGTTTCCGAGCGATTTTCTTAAGTCGCGCGAAACAGGAACCAGAAGGTGCGCTTGTCAGGACCATGCCCGCCAACCCTTATCCACCGGAGGCGAGGATGAAGGAGATCCACATCAGCCTGAACAACGTCGCCCACTGCGCCTGCAGCCGCTGTCCCAGCTTTCCCGGCCGCGTGCATGAGCTCATCCACATGGACATGGTAACCAAGCTTTTCTGCGGCCACGGCAAGGCCAGGAGTGAGGTCGCACGGAAGAATTGCGTCTGCGGCGAATGCCCGGTCTACGATGCGCATGAACTGACCGACGGCGGTGAGAACAACCAGGCTTACTATTGCGTAAACGGGAAGGCGGCGGGTCAGGGGTAAAGGCGGGGCATGGCGCCAATCGTGCGCATTTCCCCGCCGGCGCCAACTATTCTGCTCCCCCGCACACAATGTGGTTTATGCTGCGATCCGCCTGATGGGACCTACCTGACCGCCCAGTCGACCAGCCACTCCTTCATCCTGTGGTGCAGGGCGTTGGCCAGGTCGTCGATGTGGGCGTGGTCCATCCCTGCAATCGCCTGCATTTCCGCACCTGTGAGCTCGTAACCCTGCATGGCATCGTGAGGGTTGTTCTGCAGCCGGATCCGGTAATTCCGGTCAACGGCCGCCAGCCCGATAACGATTGCCACTCCCTTTCTTGACATGTCTGAATGCCTCCTTGGAAATTTCCGAGAAAATTATACCCAATCCTGCTCAATACTGTATACCTGAAAATGTTTTGAAACGGCTCTTTCCCGGAAGACTTAAATACAGCGGTATCTTTCTCATTCCTCTTCCTAAAGGAGGCACAGGTGCTCTTTAACAAAGTGGTTCTGGCGACCGACGGCTCGAAGCGTGCGGAGTTCGCCGCGGGTTTCGCCATCCAGGTGGTCCAGAGTTCGGGCGGCGAACTCTTCATCATCAGCGTGGCCGACTCGGGCTCTCCGCGCAGCGCTCTTGACCTCGATCCCGATTTCGAGGAAGAGGTGATCGACGGCAATTTCACGCCCGACGCTGAAAAAATGCTAAAACTGCGTACCGCGCCGGAGGAGAAATTTGTCAAGAACATCGAGCTTGTCGCTCTGGGCAAAGGAGTCATCACGCAGACGGCTGTCAGGCTGGGCAGTCCGGCCGAGGAGATACTCAAGTTTGCGGAAGACAATAGCTGTGACCTGATTGTGGTCGGATCCCGGGGCCGCCGGCCGCTGACTACCGCGCTCGCTGGCAGCGTCGCCACCAGCCTGGTGCACGCGGGAGAGATCCCGGTGCTGGTGATTCCGGCACACTCGGGCGGAAAATGAGATCAGGGCAGGACCACGCCCTCGATTTCATTGAAGTGGCCGTTCCACATTACCCGCTGGCTGGCAAGAATGCTGGCATTTGGACTTCCGGGGCTGGCCGGGTTATATTCGGCAGCGTTGTAGCCGCGAACCTCCACGGGTCCGCTCATCACGCCCGGGAAAGCGTCCGTCTGGCTCGAGCCCGCAGCCACGTCGAGCGTGGTCATCTTGCTGCCCGCGATCCAGACCTCGGCCTTCACGGCGCTGGCGCCCGGATTTGAAACCAGCACCCAGTTCTGCGAGCCGGCAGACTTCTGATCGTACCAGGAGAAGTTGTAATCAGCCGCAAGCGCGCCCGCGGCGCAACCGCTGATCTCTTCGAACGAAGTGCCGAACAGGGAGCGCTGCGTCGTGTAGAACGCCATATTGGGGGCGCCGGGGCTGGCCGGGTTATAAGTCGACGCGTCGTAGCCGCGGACATCCACCGGCCCCGCCATCTTCCCGGGGAAAACCGGCTTGACGGTGCCTCCCGCGGGCACGGTGAAATACTGGTTGCCAGAAGCGGAGTCGGTCATCAACTGGCCGGCGATCCGGATCTCGGCAACCATGCTCGTGGCGTTGGGGTTGGATACCAGGATCCAGTCAGAAGCGCCTGAACTCTTCATGTCATACCAGGTATAGAGGTATTCGCTAGTCAGTTGCGACGCCGGGATGCCCGTGGCCTCGTTGAAGTTGCCGTTCCACAGCACCCGCTGCGAAGCGATGATCTGATGCGGCGATGCCGGATTGCCCGCGTCATGGGCCTTGACCTCGACCGGCCCGCCCATTACACCCGGGAACTGCGGCGTGACGTTGCCGCCCGGCGGGATCTGATACGGCGTCTGGTTCATCTTCTGGCCGTCGATGTAAACGTCGGCCTCTGCCGAGGAGCTGCCGGGATTAGCCAGCATGATCCAGTCCTGGACGTTGCGGCTCCGGCTGTCATACCACGTGAAATAGTAGTGGCTGTCAAGTTTGGAGCCATCCAGGGCGTTGATCTCCTCGAATGAGTTGTTGTAAAGCGTCCGCCTGCTAACCACCTGCGGGCTGCCGGTCAGCGACGACACCTCCACCGGTCCACCCTTGGTGGCGCCGTAGCTGACGGGTTGCGTATGGCCCGGCTGGGCCGTTACCGGCCCCCCGTTGGCCTTGTTGCCGCCGATGTAAAAGTCGAAGCCGGCGGCGGCGCTGCTGGACGCGGGGTTGCCGACGACCAGCCAGTCGCTCATCCCCGGGCTGGCGGTGTCAAACCAGGCAAAATAGTACGGCCGGGCCGGCGGTCCGGTAGTAAAGCTCCACTGATAGTTATGCGCCATGTGATTGCCCGATGTATCGGTCACATCCGTGGTAACAGTGGCATCGTAGGCAGTCAGCGGAGCGAGGCCTTCCGCCGGCGTCAGCGCGGCGGTAAAAGAGCTCTGGTCGTATGAGATCTCGCCGGTTACCGCAGTACCATCGGAATGTTTCTTCACGGTGAAGCTGGCAGGACCCAGCGTCCCCGGCGTCACATCCTCCGAGAAAGTGGCCGAGACCCTGGCGCTGCCGTAGACACCGGTGGCATTCGCATCCGGGCTGGTGCCCGTCACGGTCGGCGGCATCTGATCCGCAGAGGGAATATAGGAAACCGAGGTCTGGAAATCGTTCACCGGGATGGGCGTATCGTTCGCGGTGTATGTGGTGCCGTTGTCCGTGATGGCGAATGTCTGGATCGAACCGGTATCCTGGGCAGCGGCATCATAGACCTTGAGGAACCAGTGGTTTTGCCCGGCGGGCGGCAGGTATGCGGCGGCGGCGCTGATATCGACCGTGGTGTAGATGTTCTGGGCCGAGCCTCCCTGGCGGTTGGAAACCACGTCTGACCATGCTGGCGCGTTGGGGTCACCCACTCCCAGCGTCACCACCAGGTCGCCCCGATAGGTGTGATTGATCTCGATGCGCGCCGTCATGTTCGAAGTCTGGGTGCTGCCGATGCCGACGGCGGCAAACCCGTTCTCCACCGCGGTGACTTCGGCGCTGTTGGCGCCGTAAAGGTCGGTGGCCGCCTGCACGCTGGCGTCGCGAGCGTCGGAGAACTGGGCGTCCGAGGTGAGGTAAAGGGTAAGGGCGCGGTACCAGATCTGCCCCATCTTGTCCTTGCCGATGCTCATGGCGACATTGTAGGCCGCCTTGTTGGTGATGCCGCTGTTGGTGTGCACGCCGCCGTTGTCGCTGTCGGTGTTGACATAATTGCTCATGTTGTCAGGCTGGCCGTAAAGCGGCGGGTTGGACATGCTCCGGAGCGCGTCGCCGGGAGTATTCGGCGTGTAGACCGACTCGCCGATCTGCCAGTCAGGATTGGATTCGGCCAGTTCGCCCAGCACGTCGGAGTAGGATTCATTCAGGGCGCCGGTCTGATAGGAATAGATCAGTCCGGCGGTGTGCTGGGTGACGCCGTGGGTCAGCTCGTGGGCCACCACGTCCAGCCCCTCGCCCAGCGGACTGAAAACGCTGCCGTCGCCGTCGCCATAGACCATCTGGTAGCCGTTCCAGTATGCGTTGTCATAACTGGTGCTGTAATGGACCGTCGAGGTGATGGTCATGCCGGCGTTGTCGATGCTGTCACGGCCATAATTGTTTAAGTAGTAGTCGTAAACGATGCCGGTGTTGTTGTGCGTTATCTGGGCCACATTGTCGCTCGACGAACCGCCTTCGCTGATGAGCAGTGTCCCCGGCAGGATTGTGCCATTGCCAGCGGTGTAGGTCATGCGGCTCTCGGCTCCTTCGAGGTCATCGTAACGCGCCGCCATCTGGCCGGTATGAGCATCGACGAAATAGACCATCCGCAGGGGCGGGTTGTCGCTGGCCAGGACTATCTTCCACGCCAGCAGCGCCTGCCGGCCGCCGGGAGTCAGCACCATTAGCTGCGGCGACTCGAACTTTGATGTCGATACTGCCCGGCCCAGGTCTTTCTGCGCCACCGCTACCGCCTGGTCGACGCTCACGTCAGGCTTCACCGACAGGACGATGTCCGGCACGTACCTGCCGTTGATGGCGACGATCTTTCCCTGCCGGAGATGCACCGCCAGGTCGGAGCCGAAGACCGGCACGCCCTGGTAGACCTGCGCCAGATGCAGATGGGTCATGCCAAGGCGGTCCACTTCCTGGCGCTTGAGCGAAAGCTCGGCCGCGGGTTCGCTGATGTGGAATACATTCTTGTTCTGGTCGAAGAACGCCAGCGTGGAATCGACCGCGGTGGCCCGCGGCGGCGGAGTGATCGAGCCGGTGACAAAAGCAGGCGTGCCGGTACTCTGGTCCCAGCGGATGTCGGCCACCTGCCCGCCGGCAAGCGAGGTCCCGGTGGCCCTTTCCTTGCCGGTATCAGGAGTGCGAAGAAGGACGCCGCCGCTGGCGCCCGAGCTTTCCGGGTTTGGAGCGGACGCAGCCGGCTGTTCGCCGCTGGCCGCGGCCATCAGCGTTCCGGCGGAGCCGGTTTTGGCTTGAAGTGGAGGATGAACCGCGCCCGGCGAATCGCCGGCAGTCACAACATAAACCAGAGATACAGCGAGCCCCGCAAGCAGGGCAACGAATAAAAACGCCAGCCTCAGTGCCTTCCCCTTGATGAATCTTCTTTTGTCGTTCCCGAAGGCCAAAGTTCCCTCCCGCCTGGAGGCTCCCGGAATTGGACAAAAGCAACCGGGACGGCCTGGAAAATCGACCTGCCAGCACCCTCACTATTAGATTCGGCACGGAACGGGGGGTGTTATAGCGTTTTCAGGGGGATCGACGTGGGGAGCCAGGCGCGGCTGATCGGGATCCGAGGAAGCGAGGGTACAGCTCAAAGCCGGTGGAACCGGCTGTTCACAGATTATTTCTGCGGCTCGATGATGACCTTGATCGAATCCTGGGGATTTACAACCAGGTCGAAGCCGCGGCCGGCATCTGCCAGCGGCAGCCGGTGCGTGATGGTATCCACAACCGGCAGACGTCCGGCGCGGATCAGCTCCAGCGCCATTTTGCAGTCGGCGGGGCCGCCGGCATAGCTACTGGTGAGCGTCACTTCGTTGCGCCAGAAAAAGCGGTTAACCGCCAGCGGAATGGAGACTTCCGGCTTGGTGGTGGCAAAGAAGAGGATGGTGCCGGCACGGCCTGCGGCCGCCAGCGCCTGCTCCACCGCCTGGGGCGCACCGGCGCAGACGATCACCAGATCGGCGCCGCGGCCACCGTTGAGCTCGCGGAAGCGGGCGGGCACGTCCTCGCGGGCGTCGATGACCGCCTCCGCGCCCAGCCGCCGGGCCGCTTCCAGGCGGAAATCGACCACGTCGGTGGCCACGATGCGGCCGGCGCCGAGCGCCCGGGCCACCATCACGTGCAGCAGGCCGGAGATGCCGCTGCCGACCACCAGCACCGAGCGCGCCGGCCGGAAACCGGCCTGGCGCTGGCCGCGCAACACGCATGCGACCGGCTCCACGAACGAGCCTTCCTCGTAAGAGACGGAATCAGGCAGATGGAAGGTGCCACGCCGGGCGTTGATCGCCGGCACGCGCACGTATTCGGAGAAGCCGCCGGGATCGAAGCTGGTGGTCCTCAGGGTGTCACAGACGGTTTCATGCCCTGTCTCACAGTAATGGCAGGACATGCATGGGACGTGATGGGTGACGGCGACGCGGTCGCCCTGCCGGAAATTTTTGACCCCCTCCCCCACCTCGGCCACTTTGCCGGCGATCTCGTGTCCCAGCACCAGGGGTACCTTGCCGGCACGGTACCATTCCATCACGTCGCTGCCGCAGATGCCGCTGGCCTCAATCCGCACCAGCAGCTCGCCGGCGCCGATCTCGGGAACCGGCAGCTCCTCCAGCCGCAGATCGCGGTTGCTGTAATACATGGCTACGCGCATAGGATGAGGCGATTGCTCAGGTTGGCCAGGGATGCCGGGGCCTCGGGCTTATCGCCTGGCTTTGGCCTTGGCTTTTACCTTTGGTTTCGCTTTGGCCTTCGGTTTCGCTTTGGCTTTGGCTTTTGGCTTCGCCTTGGCTTTCGCTTTCGCCTTCGCCCGCGACTTCGACTTCAGTTCCCTGTAAAGATCGTATGCATCGTCAACCTTGGCGTTCTCGTGGACGACGCTGCGCACCGCCTGGATCATCGCGACCGGGCTGCCGGACTGGAAGATGTTGCGGCCCATGTCGACGCCGGCGGCACCGCATTTGACGACAGCGTCATGCGCCATCTGCAGCGCGTCGCGCTCGGGAATCTTCTTGCCGCCGGCTATGACCACCGGCACCGGACAGCTCTCGACTACCTTCTCGAAGCCGTCGACGTAATAGGTCTTGACGATGTCGGCGCCCAGCTCGGCGCCCATGCGCGATGCCAGCGCCATGTAGCGTGCGTCCCTGACCATGTCGCGGCCGACGGCGGTCACAACCAGGCTGGGGATGCCATAATTTCGTGCATTGTCAACCATCTTCGTGAATTCGAGGATGGTGTCGCGCTCGTACTCGGCGCCCACGAGGATGGAAAAGGCGACGCACGAGACGTTCAGACGGACGGCGTCCTCCATGCTGCAGACGGTTCCCTCGTGCAGCAGCTGCTTGTTGAGGATGCTGGTGCCGCCGGACATCCGCAGCGTAATGGGAACGTCCACGCCTGGATCTATATAGTAACGCAGCGCACCGCGCGTCAGCATCAGCGTGTCGGCGTAGGGCAGCAGCGGATCCACCATCCTGTTGAGCTGCTCGAGGCCGGTCGTCGGGCCCATGAAATAGCCGTGGTCGACCGCCAGCATCACGGTGCGGCCGCTCGCGGGCTTGATGATCCGTGAAAGGCGGTTTTTCATTCCCCAATCCATGCTGTTCAACCTCCAAAATAGATGAAAAGCGGCTCCGCAAGCGCAGTGCCGGACGCGGCGGGCTTCGACGGTAGACCGTTCCAAAGCAAAAAAATAAGATATCACGCCCGGCTCTGCACTGCTAGCTGGACGTTGCCGGCGCAGGCGGGGCTCAGCAGCGGATCCGGCTTACGCGACTCCCAGCTTCTCCCGCAGCGCCACCAGGTTCATCACGTCTTCTTCGTTGTATTTGAGCAGCCGCTTCAGAGCATCCTCGTCCTGCTTGTGCTTCCAGCGCGTCCAGCAGGACTGGATCTGACTGTTGTCAAGCGGCGGCTGCGTGCGCGCAATCCCCAGCCGGAGCTCGACCGCCTTCAACCCGCCCTTGAGGCCGTGTGACCAGCAGTCGTACATGAGGTCGCGACTTTTGTAGCGTGCCAGCAGGTCGATGCCGAGCTTTTGCCGGATCACCTTCAAGTCGAACGTGTTGCCGTTGAAGGTGTAGATGCGCTCGGCTTCGGGCAATTCGGCGCTGAGCGACTCAGCGGACAGGTCCGGCCAGAGAAGCTGCCGCAGCCCGGTTGTCTCGTGATAGAAACCAAC
>JAJYLK010000040.1 GCA_021787775.1 Actinomycetes bacterium
GTGTCCAGAAAACCTGGACCATCTCAGGTTCGTGTAGAAATCCTTGCCATAATTCTTCTAAAGGTAAATCAAAATTAGGCCGTGGGTGATCGCGCGCGGAAGCCGCTTGACTCAAGTTTCGGGGGTTCCTGTCAGGATGAGGAACACTTTCGCGGATGACACCTAGCTGCTGACCGGACGCTATCTTACCACAGGAAACGGAGTTTATCCACCGGTTCCGGTGCGGCCGCTAACCATCTGCCGCGATGGAAAATTTACAGCCTGCTTACAAGTTCCTTACAGCGGCGGGTTAGATTCATAAAATCGGAATATCGGGATTGGCCTGCCGGCCCCCGGGGATGAAGGATCGCCATATGAGTAACGGGCGGGTTGAAAATGCATAAAACCAGTTTTGCGGTCCGGAATCATCCCTCCAGCAAAAGACCCGCCCACAGCGGGAAAAAGCGCGCCTCTGCCCAAAGCAGAAAGTATGCGAAACGAAGAAGGCGGCTCGCCGGCGTCCTGGCTCTGGCCATCGGCGCTTTTTTGCTTTTCAGGCTGGGCGTCCCGTTTGCGGGCGGCGCCAGGAATCAACCGCCGAAAAAGTATCTGGGATCGGTCTGCCTCGACCCGGGACATGGCGGCACCGATATCGGCGCCAGCAATCAGAACATTCTGGAGCGCGATATCAACCTCGATGTGTCCCTGCGGGTCCAGAATATCCTGCAAGCGGCCGGATACAAGGTCTACTTGACGCGCACCACCAACGACAGTTATCTCACGAATGAAGACCGTGTCAATTATTGCAACAGCACGGATGCGAGCTTGCTGGTGGCGATCCATCAGAATTATTTTGATGACGGCTCTACCGACTACACCATGGCGCTTTACTATACGCCGAACTCAAGAGGTCTTGCCGCCAGCCTGGCGAACTCAACGGCTGCCAGCCTGAGGACGAGCAACAACGGGATCGGCAGCTTCGACGATGGCGAGCTGATGCGCGCCACGATGCCCGCGGCCCTGATTGAAGGTCTGTTTATCAGCAGCGACCGTGAGTATATGTTGATCACCCAGGATGGTTCGACCAGGCTGGCCGCCGAAGCCACTGGCATCGCCCGGGGAGTCGAGAACTACTTCAAATACCCGGATCAGCAGCCAACCCAGGACACGATTCTGAATCAGGCCAGCACTTCAGAGTGACGGCCGGGCAGGGCGCCCGAACGGCCGGCCTCCTTGCGAGGCAAGCATGGGGCTGTTCTGATTCAGGGTGATAAAAGATGCGCCGGCCTCAAACAGGACTTTTCCGCCAGCTTGCCCGGTACGATATCCTCGCTCATCACTATTCCGCCGCGCAGCTGCCGGTGCTGACGGCGGAGTTGTTCAGGGCGGCCTGCCGGATCAATGGCTGGACTTGATCGATCGTAAGGGCGTAGCCGACATTCTCCTGGCTGAGGGACCGGGCAAAAACGATTCCGGCCACGGCGCCGTCGGGTGCGAGCAGCGGCCCGCCTGAATTGCCGGGCTGCACGTTTGCCTGCACTTCGTAGATGCTGCGGGAAACAAGCCCTTGATTGTAGATGTTGCGCCCCACGGCCGTGACATGGTCGATGATCACGCCGTTGCCGGCCACGAGCGGGCCGCCACCAGGATATCCGAGTACGGCGGCGGCGTCGTTATCCGGCAGCATCTTGCTGTCCATTGTCAGGGGTGGGTCCTGCAGGCTGGCGCCGACCCTCAGGACGGCGACGTCCATGTCGGGATCGAACCAGATGGGCGTCGCCCGGTAAGTACCGGAGCCATCCATGACTTCGGGCCTGGCGATGCCGGCGACCACGTGCGCGTTGGTGACCACGATGCCGCGCGCCGCCACGAAGCCCGATCCGGTGACAGTGCCGCCGCAACCCTCGCCTCGCACTTTCACCACCGAGGCTTCGTCATTTATGACTGCCTGGTTATTGACAGAATTGTTGGGCGCCACCGTCGTGTGCTGTGGCTCCAGCTGAAGAAACACGTTGGGAAAGCCATTGGGGCTGATGATCTTTTCCAGCTGCGCCAGGAGGTCTGGCGGCGCCGGCATGATCGCGTCCAGCTTCTGCACTATCAGGGATTTCCGAACCTCACGGCCGATGTTAAAACTGCGGATGTTGACAAGCGCGGATGCGGCCAGCCAGACTACCGCCAGCGCAAAGACCACTGCCAGGGCCGCTCCCAGCGCCTCATCCAGTCCATGCAGATGCAGCCGCCGGGCGAGCAGGTTCAGCCGCAGGCCGGCCAGTTCCCCCAGAAAACCAAGCAGCATCGCCAGCCCCAGTTCCACGAAAAGCACGATGAACAGTTTGGTGGGCGGGCTGGAGGAAAGCGGCGCGATCCGGCTGGCCGCCCAGGAGCCGAGCAGCAGTCCGGCGACGAAGCCGGTGGATGAGAGCAGCAGCTGCATGAGGCCGGTCCTGACGCCGCGGACGACCGCAGAGACCAGAAAGACGATGATTATGAGGTCGACAAAATCCATGGCGCAGGCAGGAAGTTATCCTGCCAGAAGATATCATACCTGCAATCACGGGGCAGAAAATAGCGAGGCCGCCCGTCCCGGCGGCCTCGCATTGAAACTGGCATTATTCGGTTGAAGTTCCCGCTGCCTCCTTACTTGCGCAGCATGATGGCGCCGCCGACTCCCAGACCTGATACAACCAGAATGCCCGTCAGCAGCCACAGGCCGGAGAAGGGCAGCGCCAATCCTGTATTCGGCAGGCTGGCATTGCAGCTGAGCACGCTCAGCGCCTGCGAAACACCCATATTGCCGCCTCCCTCGCGTCCGGTGATGCCGTAGTTTCCCGGTGTCACGGTCAGCGTCGCGCCGGTCTGGTCGTCCACCAGCGTATGGGGGATCGTGGTGGTCAGCGACCAGTTGCCGTTGGCATCGCTGACCGGCGTTCCCAGAAGCCCGTAGAAGCCGGCTGCCTCCAGATGGACGAAAACGGTGGCGCCGGCCGAAAAGACGCCGCTGCCGCTGATCGTAATGGTGTTGCCGATGCAAACGGAACTGGCGGAAGCGGTGATAGTGGCGCTGCCGCCATAGGCGTTCTGCCCGACCGTCTGTCCGTTGCCAAGCGCGACCACCAGCGTGCTCGCCGCGATGATCGCCAGCACCGAGACGATCAGCAGGTATTTCTTCTTCATCAAACTCCTTCCGTAGGCTTTGCCGCCCGCCCCCAGGAAACCGCGCAAGCCGCAACACGGTCTGTGACCGGACGAAGAACATCACGATAATATTCTTTGTCATCAAATAAATTCCTGTTATATCCGCGGCCCTGGAATTGATGCCGAAAGCGAGTTGACCGTGCTCGAGGCGCGAGGGCATATAATGGTGAACTGTTTCCCGGTTCGGCTTTCCATCGGCCGATGGCTGGAATCCGTCCGTCAACCTCAGGAGGAGGTCGCGATGCACGTAGCTGATGGTGTGGAAATGCTGGAGATCTCGACAAATGTCATGGGCCGGCCGGATACGGTCAACCCTGTGCTGATCTTTGATGAGCGGGACGCAATCCTGGTGGATGCCGGTTTCCCCGGCCAGGCGCCGGCCATCGTCGCGGCGATCGAAAGCGCTGGCGTACCGCTCGAACGGCTGGGCAACGTGATCATCACCCATCAGGACATCGATCATATCGGCAGCCTGGCGGACGTCGTCGCCGCGGTCCCCGGACCGGTGCAGGTGATGGCCAGCGCTGTGGAAAAGCCGTACATCCAGGGTGAAAAGCCGCTGATAAAGTTGACTCCCGAGCTGATGGCGCGGCTGGAATCAATGATGCCGCCGGACATGGCCGAGGCGCGCCGCGAGGCACTTAAGGCGGTCTTTGAAAATCCTCCCAGAGCCAGGGTGGACCGGTCGTTGTGCGACGGCGAGAGGATAAGGTGCTGCGGC
This sequence comes from Actinomycetes bacterium, assembly GCA_021787775.1. The sequence goes on from JAJYLK010000040.1 coordinate 3,899, forward strand.
GCCTGACCGATTATGACGTCGAACAGGTCATCTGCTATCATGGCGGCCTCTACAGGGACGGTGCCGCCGGCCGCATCGCCGCACTGGCGGCGGCGCAGGCGTGACAAACGTCACGGCGCCGCGCGCCGGGCGTGGTATATAATCTGTGCCTGCGGCGCTGGCCGCGCCGATGTAGCCAGAAAGGCAAGTTTGGATACACCCATCATCGAGATCAAAGGTCTGAAGAAGACCTATTCGCTTGATTCCCACCGGCAGGTGGAAGCGGTGAAGGGGATAGATTTCTCCGTCAAGCAGGGAGAGATCTTCGGGCTGCTGGGACCTAACGGCGCTGGCAAGACGACTACGATCGGCATGCTGACTACGCGGGTGAAGGTGACCGGCGGCGACGGCTTCATCAACAAGATCAGCATCCGGGACGAGGTCGCCGTCAAGCGCCTGATCGCCGTCGTACCGCAGCAGAACAACCTCGACCGCAGCCTGACGGCCCGCGAGAACCTCATCTTCCACGCCAAGTATTTCAACGTTCCCAAGAGGGTGCGCGAGCAGAAGGCGGACGAGTTGCTGGAGATGATGGGCCTGAAGAACCGCCAGGACGATTACGTGCGCGCTTTTTCCGGCGGCATGGCGCAGCGCCTGATGATCGCGCGGGCGCTGATGCACGAACCCAAGATCCTCTTCCTCGACGAGGCTACCACCGGTCTGGATCCGCAGTCCCGGCGGCTGCTGTGGGACAAGGTCAGGGAGCTCAACGCGAACGGACAGACGATCTTCCTCACCACGCATTACATGGATGAAGCCGACGAGCTTTGCCATTGCATCGCCATCATGGACCACGGCCGGGTGCTGGCGATGGATACTCCGGAAAATCTGAAGAAGATGGTGCCGGGCGGCAACAGGATCGAGCTGGAGCTGACCGAGGCTTCCGACCGCCTGCTGGATGGCCTGGGCAGCCTCGTCGAGGGCAGCGAGGTCGGCCGGCGTGACGAACACGGGCGGGTAATCCTTTCCATCCGTGGCGACCAGACCCTGATCGCCGGCATCGTCCGGGTGGCGCAGGAGGCGCAGACTGACATCCTCGGCGTCCAGCTCCACCATGTCACCCTGGAAGACCTGTTCATCCATCTGACCGGCCGGAGGCTGAGGGACTGAAATGAAGACTTTTCTTGCCCTGCTGCAGCGGGATGTCACCGTGCTGGTCCGCGATCTGCCGGAGTTCGTCATGCGGATCGCCATGCAGCCGTTCCTGTTCGTCTTCGTCTTCGGCTATGTGCTGCCGGGCATCGGCCAGGTACAGTCGTCGTATGCCAACCTGCTGCTGCCCGGCATCCTGGCGGCCTCGATGATGATGGCAGGGGTACAGGGAACGGCGATCCCGCTCTCGCAGGATTTCGGCGCCATCAAGGAGATAGAGGACCGGCTGATGGCGCCCATTCGCATCAGCATGGTCGTCCTGGAGAAGATCGTGATGGGGACGCTGCAGGCCTGGATTGCCGGCGGCCTGGTCTTCCCGATCGCCTGGCTGATCATGCGCAACAACCTGTCCATCCACGTGGCAAGCTACAGCGCCATGTTCCTGCTGCTGTTTCTCGTCGGCCTGGCCTCGGCCGCCACAGGGATAACACTGGGCACCAGCATCTCGCCGTTCAAGATCCCGCTGATGTTCGCGACCATCATCATCCCGATGATCTTCCTGGGGGCGACTTATTACCCGTGGCAGGCGCTGGAGAGTGTCAGCTGGCTGCAGAAACTGATCCTGATCAACCCGATGGTCTACGCGGCCGAAGGTTTCCGCAGCGTGCTGACGCCACAGGTTCCCCATATCTCGCGCGGATATGCCATCCTCGGCCTGGTGGCCGCCATCGTCATCCTGAGCGGCGTCGGCCTGAGGGGCTTCATCAAGCGCGCTTACAGCTGAGCAATCCGGCCAGTTCTGCTGGTTGCGGCCGGTCTTTCGAAGGTGGAGGGGGGAAGCTCTCCAAAAGAGGTAGCGCCGGTCAGCTGACCGGGATCAGCCGCCGCACCCGCCATGCCAGTGACAGGGTGAAGGAAGTAAAGAACCGCTCGAATCTGATGCAGAGGAAGATGAACAGCGGCAGCAGCACGATGATGATCTCGATGCTGCTGAGCTGGTTGTTCTTCAGCAGCCCCAGATCGGCCAGAAGGCCATAAAAGGGGATGTGGAACAGGTAGAGCGAGTACGTGTGCTTGCCCAACGTGCCGAAAACATCCTGTAGCGGCAGCGCCGGCCCGATCGACAGCCAGGCAAGGCCGAGGGCGAACGCCGACCACACCATGAGCGGGATGAAAATCACGTGCGACTGATTGAAGACGTCGCTCTGCGTGCGGGTGAAATAAACGCTGACGAAGAAAGCGACCAGCGAGCCGGCAAGCAGTGTGTTGTTTACCTTGTGCCGGTAACGTGACACCGCCGCCGGCAGCGTCATCCCCAGTGCGAACAGGATCAGGTGGGCGCCCAGGAAGTAACGGTATTCGAGCGGGTCGATCTGCGCCGCCGGAACCAGCGACAGCGGCGTCGAGATCAGCACCAGCAGGCCGGCTCCCGCCAGTGACAGCCACAGCGGCAGCTTCTTCAGCACCAGATAGAACAGCGGCGCCAGCAGATAGCACTGGAACAGCGCCGTCATGAACCAGTAAAGCCAGGGTGCGCCCAGGAAGGGCAGCCCGAGGTAGATCAATATCCCTCTGGTTTCATGCAGGACTTCAAAATTACCGGGGAAGACCAGGGGAGCAATCAGCAGCGAGAGCCAGTACAGCGGATAGATCCGAACCGCCCGGTCCAGGAAATAACGGCCGAGCGCCTTGAGTGCCGGTCCCTGGCGGAAACGCTTCTCAAAAGAATAAAAAAGGCCGTAGCCGCTGAACAGGAAGAAGATGGCGATAAAGCCGTTCGCGTAGCCGTTGATCCAGCCGTAATCCCGGGAGAGAAACTGTCCGGCAAAGTGGTCGGCCATCACGAAGATAATCGCGAAGCCCTTGAGGTAATTGGTTAATTTTCGCGAATCCATCAAATTATGTATGTTAGCATCGCCGATTGCCCCGATTCAACGCCGTCCGGCGTGATTTAAAAAAATTTAACCGGCATTCCTGGTTTGCCACGCGCATTGGGCCGCATGGATAAAAATGCGCCAGCGGCGGAAATGAGCTTGACTTTGTCCTCTTGCGGGCGTATTACATTTCCACAATATATATATTAATTGTAGCCGAGATCCATCCGGCGGATGGATGCGGGGGAACCGATTTCCCGGGGCGAATTCCTTGAGCAGGATAGGGCACTTCCAGGCCCGAGCCCGACAGCTAACCTCGCAGGCATTTGGAAGGGCAATGGGCATGGCATTTAGTCGCTGGCTCTTGTCGGCGGCTTTTTTCATGCCCGGATATGCTTATTAATCGGGGGCGCCGGGCAGGAATTAGCCAGACTCACGGTAATAGAAGGCAAGAGACAAGATGCAGAATTTTGAGCCATATGACCTGATCGAGATCGCGGTGTTGCTGGCCGCGCTCCTGCTGCTGGTCAAGCCGCTGGGCGCCTATATGGCCAGAGTCTACCAGGGGGAGAAGAACCTGCTCAGCCCGGCGCTGCGGCCGCTGGAGCGGCTGGTTTACCGCTTTGCCGGCATCGACGAGGAGCACGAGAGCGGCTGGAAGCAATATGCTTTTGCCTTCCTGCTGTTCAACGCTCTGGGCATTGTCTTCCTCTTCCTGGTACTCGTCTTCCAGGGCGTGCTGCCGCTCAATCCCCAGGGCCTGTCCGGTTTCCCGCTGACGCTGGCGTTCAACACCGCCGTGAGCTTCATCACCAACACCAACTGGCAGAACTATGCAGGTGAATCAACTGCCAGCTATTTCACGCAGACGGTGCCGCTGACGCTGAGCCACTTTGTAGCCGCGGCCGCCGGCATGGCTGTCGTCATCGCCCTCATCCGCGGCATCGCCCGCCGCACGACGCAGAAGATCGGTAACTTCTGGGTCGATCTCACCCGCGGCGTGCTTTACATCCTGCTGCCGATCGCGCTGATCGCCGGCATCTTCCTGGTGTCGCAGGGGGTCATCCAGAATTTCAGCGGCTACCAGGACGCCCGTCTGGTACAGCCGCAGAACCGGAATGGCGGCGCCGTCACCACGCAGACCCTGCCGA
>JAJYLK010000041.1 GCA_021787775.1 Actinomycetes bacterium
CACGAGGGACTGCTATATGATGCGCGCCCGGATGGAAAGGTTCAGTGCCACGTATGCCCGCGGCTGTGCGTCATCGCTGAAGGCCGCATGGGAATCTGCAAGACCAGGAAGAACGTAGGCGGCAAGTGCTATACGCTTATCTACGGCAAGGTCTGCTCGGTGGTCGCGGACCCCATCGAGAAGAAACCGCTGTTTCATTTCCACCCCGGCACTTCAGTTTTGTCGCTGGGCACCCTCGGCTGCAACATGCGCTGCATCCACTGCCAGAACTGGCAGATAGCCCATGCCGACGCGCTTGAGGATAGCTCGCAGCTGCGTGAGCTGCCGGCGGAGAAGCTGCCGCAGATCGCCGTCAATAACGGTTGCCAGGGGGTCGCCTGGACTTACAACGAGCCGACCATCTGGCTGGAGTATCCCATCGATGGCGCCAGGGCCTGTCATGCGCATGATCCCAGGCTTTACACCGTTTTTGTCACCAACGGATACATCACGCCGGAGTCGCTTGATCTGGTCGCCCCCCTGCTGGATGCATATCGAGTTGACATCAAGGGCTTCAGGCCCGAAACTTACAAGTTCCTGGCAAAAATCAGCGACGTGGCGCCGATCTTCAAGGCGGCGGTGGATGCGAAGCACAGGTACGGTTGCCACGTCGAGATAGTCACGAACGTGATTCCGACGGTCAATGACGACGAGGAGACGCTGCGGTCCATTGCGGCGTGGATCGCCACTGAGCTGGGAGAAAAGACGCCCTGGCACGTGACGCGCTTCTATCCGTATCTGGAGCTCGATTACCTGCCGCCGACGCCGATTCACACGCTCGAGCGGGCGCTTGAGATCGGCCGCGAGGAAGGGCTGAAGTTCGTCTATATCGGTAACGTCCCCGGCCATCCGGCGGAGAACACCGTTTGTCCGAATTGTAAACGCGTGGTAATCCGCCGCGACGGTTACGAGATCGGGAAGCTGGAGATCCGGGAAGGTTGCTGCGCGTTCTGCGGTGAAGATTTAAACGTTGTGCAGGCTCCGGGCAAGGATACAGCGAAGATATAAGTCCGGCCCGGATGCGGACGGCGCGGGGCAAGGGCGCGGCTCAACGATCGGCGGCATCCGGCCGATAGGATGCCGCGAAAGCAGTGCACGGAGCCAGGCGCACATAGGTGCGCCTTTTACTTGAATGACCAAGGGCAGTGAGGAGGCCAGAGAGTTGCTTCAGGAAGTCCACGTAGGCCATAAGTCGCTGGCAGACTATCAGAGCATGGTCGTCAAGCCGCTGGTGGAGGAGATCAGGGAGCTGGCAGAGGCGCTGAAAGGCATGCGCGTGCTGCATATCAATGCCACCTCGTTCGGCGGCGGCGTCGCCGAGATCCTTTACACGCTGGTGCCGCTCATGCGCGACGTCGGCCTGGACGCGGACTGGCGCGTCATCATGGCGGCCCAGGAGTTTTACGAGTCGACCAAGCTGATGCACAATGCGCTGCAAGGCAATCCCCAGGGACTGAACAAGGCGCAGCAGGATATCTATGAGGAACAGAGCCGGCTGGCGACCGAATCGCTGGGCGGCGGCTTCGATTTCATCATCGTACATGACCCGCAGCCCCTGCTGCTGCGCCATTTCGCCGGGGACCTTGGCGCCAAGTGGATCTGGCGCTGCCACATCGACACCTCGTCGCCGAACCCGGAGCTGGCCAGCTACATGCTGCCGTTCGTCCAGCTTTACGACGCCGCCATCTTCAGCATGGACAAGTATGTTTTCGAAGGCCTCGACATCCCCACCAAGGTCTACATGCCGGCAATCGACCCGTTATCGACCAAGAACATGGTGCTGTCTCCCGAGGACGCCGATTATGTCGTCAGCCAGTTCGGGGTGGAGCCGGGGCCGCCGCTGATGCTGCAGGTATCCCGGTTCGATCCCTGGAAGGACCCGCTGGGCGTGATCGATGCCTACCGGCTGGTCAAGAAGGAGTTCGCCTCGGTGCAGCTGGCGCTGGTGGGTTCGATGGCCACCGATGACCCGGAGGGCTGGGCCTTTTTCACCAAGACCGTCGAGCATGCCGGCGACGATGGCGACGTGCTGATCCTCTCCAACCTCAACAACGTCGGCAACCTGGAAGTAAACGCTTTCCAGGCGCGGGCGGATGTTGTTATACAAAAATCGATCCGGGAAGGATTCGGTTTGACGGTAAGCGAAGCTCTGTGGAAGGTGAAGCCCACCGTCGGTGGCAACGTGGGTGGCATCCCGCAGCAGATCCGGGAGGGGGAAACCGGTTTTCTGGTCGATTCGGTTGACCAGTGCGCCGAGCGCTGCATGTGGATACTCGATCATCCTGAAGAGGCCAGGAACATGGGCCGCACCGGCAAGGAGCATGTGCGCGCCAATTTTCTCATGCCCAGGGTGCTGCGGGATTATCTCAAGCTTTTTTCCGAACTGACAAAATAGCGCCCGTTTCAGGGGGAAGCCCTGACCGCGGCGCGGACGCCGGCGAGGGGATTGCATGCAAAGTCCGTTTGAAAACGAGCTGATTCTGGTCTCCAACCGGGGTCCGTTCTCCTACAAGCGGGGAAAGAGCGGCGAGCTGGTCACCTCCCGTGGCGGCGGCGGCCTGGTCACCGGCCTGCTGGGCGTAGCCGGCTCGCATGACGTCACCTGGATCGCCAGTGCGATGACACCCGAGGACGCCGAAGTGAGCCTACGGATGGGCGGCGGCCGCATCGCGGTCGAGCATGGCGGGCACGAGCTGGGGCTCAGGTTCGTCGTCATCGACCCCGAAACCTATCACCGCTACTATTCCATCATCGCCAATCCGCTTCTGTGGTTCATCCAGCACTACCTGTGGGACCTGTCGGTGGCGCCCGATATCCGCAAGAGCGAGACCGATGCCTGGGAGCAAGGCTACCAGGTAGTCAACGGCTATTTCGCCGATGCTGTCTGCGACGAGCTCAATCAGCGCAAGGAAAAGCGGCCGGTGGTGATGCTCCACGATTACCATCTGTACACCTGTCCGCGGCTGGTGCGCGAGCGCCATCCAGACGTGTTCCTGCATCAGTTCATCCATATCCCCTGGCCGCAGTCAGATTACTGGCGCGTGCTGCCGCGGCATATCCGCCGCGCTGTCATCAGCGGGCTGCTGGCCAATGACATCGTGGCTTTCCACACCCAGCGCTACGTGCGCAATTTCCTCGTCTGCTGCGAGGAGCTGCTGGGCCTCGACGTCAATCATGAAAACGATTCCGTCATCGTCGACGGCCGCGAGGTATGGGTGCGCGCCTATCCGATCTCGATCGACTGCTCCGAGTTCGACCGGCTGGCTGACAGCCAGGCGGTGCTGGCGGAAGAAGAGGCCATCAAGGAGTTCCGCCGCGATCACCTGATCCTGCGCGTCGACCGCATGGACCTGTCCAAGAATATCGTCCGCGGCTTCAAGGCATTCGACATGTTCCTGGACGAACACCCGGAATTCAGGCAACGCATCACGTTTCTGGCACTGTTACAACCATCGCGCGAGGACGTCGAGGAGTACGTGGAGTACCGCAAGAAGATAATGCGCGTCGTCGAAGTCATCAACACCAAGCACGGCACCACCAACTGGATGCCGATCGACCTGCGCATGCAGGATAATTTTAGCCGCTCGCTGGCTTCTTACAAGCAGTTCGATGTGTTGATGGTCAACGCCATCTACGATGGCATGAACCTGATCGCCAAGGAAGCCGGGCTGATCAACCGGCGCGACGGGGTCATCATCCTCTCGGAGAACACAGGCGCCCATGAGGAGCTGGGCGAGTTCTGCATCACGGTCGGTCCGTTCGACCTGGAGAGCCAGGCGCAGGCCATCTATCAGGCGCTGGTGATGCCGCAAGATGAGAAACGGCAGCGCGCGGGTATGATAAGGGATACAGTCAGACACAATGACATCCACAAATGGATCGAGACGCAGTTTATCGACATCAAGCAAAAGATGTCCGGCTGAGGGCAACCGGACGGAAGGAGTGATCGCATGGCCGAGAACCTGATCGAGAAAGTCCTGTTGCTGGGGATCGGCACCGCGTCGCTGACACGCGACAAGATCGACGAGCTGGCGCACGAGCTGGTGAAGCGGGGCCAGATGACGCGCGAGGAAGGGCAAGATTTTGTCGATGAGGCGGTGGCCCGGGCCGAGAAGCAGGGTTCGCAGGCTATTGACAAGGTGTCCGACGCATATCAGGATGCGCTCAGGTCGCTGGGCATTGCCACCCGCGGCCATGTGGACGACATCGAGCGGCGCCTGGCTGTGCTCGAGGCCAGGATCTACGGCAAGCCCTCACGCATCGAAGAACCGAAAACAGGCTTTGTGGTGACGCCGACGGAGGAAGAACGGCCTACTTAGGCGCCGCCCCTCTTCTCGGGTTCAGCCGCCGCCTGCCGCTGGCCGGGCAGCCACAGGGTGAGCGGCGGCCACTGCGCGGAACGGTAGTCGACGCGGTAACTGCTTTTTAGGCTGGTCTCTACGGCCGCATATGTGGGCTGGCTTTCGGAAAGCGCTACGGCGGCGATCCGTCCCTGCTCGATATCGTGGCTGATGCGGTCGAACAGGGCGCGGGCATCCGGATCGCCCCGCTGGTATTTCTCCTCCCACAGAAACTGGTCGTAGAACCCGAACGCTACCGGCCGCCCGGCCTGGAAGGCGTAGCATCCGGGCGCCAGCACCGGCATCCCGCTACTGGAATTATTTTCAATCGCCGCCACTATCCGGTCCACGTCAGCGCTATTGCTCCGGGCCAGGAAATCGCGGTCCCTGGCCAGCATCGCCGCTGCGGCGGCCGCAATCAGGACCGCCGCCACCAGGGCGGCCGCTTTCCCTCCGGGCTTCTGCCTGGGCAGCCGGCGGGCCCTCAGCCTGGCGGCGGCGCCCGCAAGCGTCACGATCCCCCAGGCGGCCATCAAAGCCACAGCCGGCTCCGCCGTCTGGAACAGGTTGATGTCGTGGCCCGCCGCTGGCAGCGTCGCCAGCGGCAGCAGTCCCGCTGCCAGCCACAGCAGCGGCAGCGCGAAGCGCTCGCTGCCGCCCGCGTCTGCGGCTTCACGCGCCCGGCGGCGCGTCCGGAGCAGGCTGGCCAGACAAAACCAGATGCCGGGGACGGCCAGCAGCAGCAGGGGCCAGTCGAACTGCCAGATCCGCTCCAGCCCCTGGTAAAAGTTGGCAAAGCTCAGCGTCTTGCTGCCTTGCGCCAGGAAGATGTCGTCGAAATAAGCGCCGCCCGTGAAGAATTCGATCGCCGTGGCAACGATGGCGCTGCCGCCCAGGGCCACGGCCAGGAACAGGCCGCTGCGGCCGCGGCGGTAAAGCAGGGCGAACACGGCGCCGGCCGCCAGCACCGGCAGGAAGGTGAGTTTTGTCAGCACTCCCAGCACCGCGACCGTGCCGGCCGCCGCCGCAGACCTGCGGGAGGCCCCCAGCAGCAGCAGAAACATCGCCACTGACAGCAGCGAGGTGAGCGAGTCATTCAGGAACATCCTGGAGAAGAAGACTCCTGTGGGAGCCAGGAGCGTGAATGCGCCGGCCAGGAACGACAGCCAGGGTTTTGCGGTCAGCTTCAGGGCCAGGAAGAGCACTGCCAGCGCCAGCGCGCACTGGATCACCAGGCTGAAGATCCGGAAGGGCTCGACACTGCCGCCGAACAACGCCAGCGGAGCGCCCAGCATATACAGCAGCGGTGGATGGGCGGCCAGGAAATCGCGATAGGGGATGGCGCCGTGGGCGATGGCGCTGGCCGAGATCAGGTAGGCGCTGTCAGCGGCGTCCAGGCAGCTGGCATCGATGCTCGCGACGGCAGCCAGGAAAAAAACAAGCAGAAGAAAAAAGAAGGAAAGCAGGCAGGAGCGGGGCAGCTTGGCGGGCGCCGCCATCCGCTAGAAGCAGGCCGGGACCGGGGAAGCCTCGGCCGGTTCCTCCGCGGCGAAAGCTACCGGCACCGGTGCCGGCCGTTTGAGGCGCCGGAGTATCCCCCGCCGCCGGCGGCGCGCCGGCAGGTACACTGGCTGGACGCCGCCCAGCTCGAGGCGCATAAGCTGCACCCCCCGCGAGCTGCGCACGGGGTTAAATCCGCATTCCCGCAGGAAATCCTGCTCAAAAAGGTGCCCTTTGTCCCGCTGCCGCGGCAGCAGCCGGCAGAAAGCTTCGACCGTGCCAATCCCGTCTTCATGCAGATCCGAAAGCACGGCCAGCAGCAGGCTCTTGCGCACGGAATCCAGCGACGATTCGGCGGCGAGGCTGCAGGTCAGAAGGATCGAATCTACGCCTGCCGGTCCCGGACTCAGCCTGCGGGCGAAGAGAGGCGAAGGGGCGAACTGAACCATCCCCAGAAGCCGGCCGTCACCGAACGCCAGCTTTCCCCAGCGGCCGAAGCGCTCCTCGGCAGCCTGGTTCCAGTGATCAGCCTCGTCTGTGCTCCAGCCGTCATCATGGCCCTGCCACCAGCCGCAATCGCCGCAGCACTGGGGGAGATGCGGGAACGTGAGACGGTTAAGGTTTTGAAGCTCGAAATGCATGAGTCCGAACCGATGATCAGATCGCCATTGGCGGCGGCCGGCAGACCGGAAGGTCGCCAGCCCTTTCAGATCATTATACCGGAGCCTGCCTGATTTTTCCCCGCCTGGAGCTCCAGCAGCGTGATCTCGGGTCTGGTCAGCAGCCTGAACGGCACCAGTGTCGTGCCCACGCCGCGGGAAACGTGCAGCGTGGTGCCGTTGACGCGGTAAATGCCTTCGCCGTACTCCGAGCCGGATGAAGAAAGCATGATCTTCCCTTTGCCGGGATACGGGATGCGGATCTGGCCGCCGTGGGTGTGGCCTGCCAGCACCAGCTGAAAATCGCTCCCGGCCTCTTTTACCGCGTCCGGACTGTGGGACAGCAGGATGCGCAGACCAGCTTCGGGATCCAGCTGCTGCCGGACCCGGTCCAGTCGCGCGTAACCGTACTGGTAGTCATCGATACCACATATCTGAATCCTGTCACCGCCGACTGTTACATGGATGCACTCATTGTCCATTAACCAGATGCCGGCTTCCATCATCAGCATCCGGTTGCGCTTTACGGTCCGGGCAGGGTCAGCGTCGACAAAGGGCCTGAACGGGTTGCGGCCGGTAAACCGGCGGGCAAGATCCTGCAGGACGGTCTTGCGTACGCCATGGTCATGATTGCCCAGCACGGCGAATTTGCCGTAGCGGGCCTCCAGGGACGCCAGCCGGCTGATGTAGGGGCTCAGGTCCCGCTGCTTGTCGGTCAGGTCGCCGGTGAAGAGGATCATGTCGGCGTCGGCGTTCATGGCGGCCCGGACGAACCTGGCGATGGCCAAGTCGTTTGTTCCGGGGGCTCCCGCATGCAGATCGCTGACGTGAAGCAGCTTCAGGCCGTCCAGTTCCTGTGGCAATCCCTGGACCAGCAGCTGCCGCCGCTGGAAGCGTAACCACTGCGATTCGAAGAGCATGTAGCCGGTCCCGGCGGCCGCAATGCCGCCGGCAAGCGTGGCAAACCTGGCGATGTGGCGCAGAAAACTGTTCATATCAGATACGCGGCTGCTGCAGTGGAAAAGTTTTCAGAGCCGGGCCTACCGGCACTGTGGGATTATCAGCGGCGCCGCGATGCGGAAGGATCGCCGGCGGGCGGCTGGCTTGCCGGTAGTCCGCCGGCAAGCGGCTGTTCAGGATTTCCCGTCCTGCTCGGCTTCGACCTCCGCCTTCAGCCGGGCCCGGGTTTCCTCGATGCGGGCTTTCAAATCCTCGGCGGCCTCCATCTCCGGGCGGGGAGCCGCTGCTTCTGTACCAGGTTCCGCCAGCAGGTCGAGGGGACCGCCGAACAGCTCCCGCCTGATCTCGCTGCCCGATTTGGGGGCGAGCAGCATTCCGGCTGCGGCGCCCATGCCGGCGCCCATCAAAAAAACGCAACAACGCTTGTGTTTGCAAAGGGCCATCCATACCTCCGGGAAGTCCGGTTAGATGTATGCTCTTAAGGCGCATTCTAGTGACTCGCCCGCCGCCCCGCAAGGAACGGGCGAGGCCGCTACTCCAGGAGGTGCCCCCAG
>JAJYLK010000042.1:0-717 GCA_021787775.1 Actinomycetes bacterium
CGCCGGCAAGATGGGGCATCTCGCCCGGCATCCCCGCGAAACGATCAGGGCGTCGGCGGATTTTATGCGTTACGTGGTGTCGTCGCGGCGCGATCCCAACCGAAAGGATTTGCTGTGAGCGGGAACGAATGGGAGACAGGGCGCGGCGGGGCCGTGCCAGGCGGGAAGGGTCCGGCGGCGGCTGAAGGCCCGTACCTGACGGTAGCCATCCCCTGTTATGATGAGGAAGCGATCCTGCCCGCGACTTACGCGCGGCTGAAGCGGATCCTGGAGGCACAGGGGGTGTCATATGAGCTCATCTTCGGCAATGACGGCAGCAACGACCGCACGCTCGAACTGATAGAAGGGTTTGCCGCCGATGACGCAAAGGTCTTCACCACCACGCATTATCCCAACCGCGGCCTCGGCTACACATACCGTGACATGTACGCGGCCGCCCGCGGCGGGATCGTCATCACGCTTGACTGCGACCTGGCGATGACGCCGGAGGTGACCATTCCCACTTTTCTGGATACGCTGAAGCAGGCGGATGTGGCCATCGGCTCGCGCTACAAGGGCGTCAAGGCAGACTATCCGCTCAAGCGGCTCATCTTCAGCTGGGGGTACATTATCATGAACAGGCTGTTGTTCAACCTGAAGGTGCTCGACACCCAGACCGGCACGGTCGGGTTTCACCGGGAGGTCCTGCCAATGCTGGACCTGAAGGCCGACGGGCCG
>JAJYLK010000042.1:727-6862 GCA_021787775.1 Actinomycetes bacterium
TGCTGGTGGAGTTCATCGCCCAGGTGGGCGCCTTGCCGCTGAGGGTGGAGGAAGTGCCGCTGCCCTGGGTGCACGACACCACCAGCGGCGAGACTCCCGTCTGGCGCACCAGCGCACAGATGCTGGCCGGCACCATGAAGGTCCGCCGCCGGCTCGGCGCGTTCAAGCGCGCGCATGCGCACGGGACGCAGGCGGGCGCGCCGGGGCGCCAGGGCTGACAAGGACAAGAATTATGCCAATCAGTATCGAAAACGTACCCATCGGCGCCATGAAGATCCTCTCCTGTTACAAGGAGGTCCAGCAGATCCTGTCGGGGAAGATGCCGTCTCCCCGGACGATGGAGCTGCATGTTTCAAACGTCTGCAACCATGCCTGCGTCGGCTGCCATTCGCGGCACCAGCACCGCGGCGAGCATCAATTCCTCGATTACGAAAAAGTGAAGGAGATCATCTCCGACCTGGCCGAGCTGGGCGTCGAGGGGGTGGAGATCTCCGGTGGCGGCGAGCCGCTGATGTACGCCCAGATCATTCCGGCGATTGCCTACATGCGCAGCCGGGGCCTGCGGGTAGGGATCTTTTCCAACGGCACGCTGCTCAACCGGGAGCTGTCGGAGTTCCTGGTCCAGAATCTGCTCTTCCTGCGCATCGCCTTCGACGCCAGCAGCAAGGAGACATACCAAAAAATCCACGGCAGGGACATGTTCGATTGCCTGCACGAAAACCTGCAGACGATCGTCCAGGTGCGCGCCGAGCTGCTGGAGCGCAGCAGCCAGGGCCGGCGGCTGGGAGACCAGGGGCGGCATGGCGTCGCCACCCTGGGCGCCAAGTATCTGGTTTCGCAGAAGAACTGGCGCGAGCTGCCGGAGGCGGCGGCGATGGCGCGCGAGATCGGCCTGGACTACCTCCAGTTCAAGTGCCTGCGCAACAGCAGGTTCACGCTCGAGGGGGAGGAACTCGAAGCGGCCCGCCGGGAAGCCGAGCGAGCCCGCCAGGAGGCCGCCGGGGACTTCCGGGTGTTCGGCGGTCTGGAGAAGACCACGGTGATCGGCCGCTGCTTCCTCAACCCGATCCATCCCGTGATCGACGCCGCCGGCGACATGTATCTGTGCGCCTTTTACCATCACCGCGAGCAGGAACACAGGATCGGCAACGTCTACGAGAAGAGTTTTCCCGAGATCTGGTACAGCGAGCGCCACTTCGAGGCGTTCCGCAGCTCCGATCCCGAAAAGTGCTCCGTGTTCGACTGCCCGTTCCACGAGGCGGCGATCCTGGCCAAGGCCTGGATCGTCGAAAACCAGAAACATCTCGAGTTCATCTAGGGAATGGAAGTTCCATACATCAACCTCGCCGCGGCGTATCAGGGCCTGAAGGCCGAACTTGATGAGGCTGTGGCGCGGGTGATGGCCAGCGGCATTTACGTGCTGGGCAAGAATCTGGAAGCCTTCGAACAGGAGTTCGCCGGCTGGATCGGCACAGCCGCTGCCGCCGCCACCGGTTCCGGCACCGACGCCATCTATCTGACGCTCAAGGCGCTGGGCATCGGCGCCGGTGATGAGGTCATCACCGTGTCGCACACCGCGGTCAACACCGCCATGGCGATTGCGAAGGCGGGCGCCACGCCGGTGTTCATCGACATCGACCCCGAAACTTACTGCATGGAACCGGCGCTGCTGGAAGCGGCTCTCACCGGCCGCACGCGGGCCGTGATGCCGGTGCACCTTTACGGGCATCCGGTTGACATGGAGCCGGTGATGGAGTTTGCCGCAGGCCGCGGTCTGGCCGTGATCGAGGACTGCGCCCAGGCGCACGGCGCCACCTGCCGCGGCCGCACTGTCGGGACCTTCGGCGTCGCCGGCTGCTTCAGTTTCTATCCCACCAAGAACCTGGGCGCCTGCGGCGACGGCGGCGCGGTTGTTACAAACGATGCGGAGCTGGCGGCGCGCATCCGTTCGCTGGCCAACTGCGGCCAGGGCAGCGAGCGCTACCTTAACATCTTTCGCGGCGATGTCAGCCGTCTGGATGAGCTGCAGGCAGCCATGCTGCGCGTCAGGCTGCGGCATCTGCACGAGTTCAACCACCGGCGGCGAGAGATCGCCGATTATTACGGGCGGGCGCTTGTGGCAGCGGGATTGACGCCTACGGCCGGAGGCGCTGTTGATGGCCTGGGTACCGGGATCGTGCCGCCGGCCGAGCGGGACTGGGCGCGGCATGTATATCATCTTTATGTGATCCGCTCAAAAGAACGCGACCGGCTGCGTGCGCATCTGGAAGCAGCCGGTGTGCGCACGATGGTCCATTATCCGCGGCCCGTCCACCGGCAGCCGGCTTTCGCCGATCTGGCCGGGGCGTCGCTTCCGATCACCGAGCAGGTGGTGTCAGAGATCCTGTCGCTGCCACTCTACCCCGAGCTTGACGACGCCCGGCTTGAGCAGGTGGCGCGGGCGCTGAAGAGTTACGCCGCATGAGCGGCGCCGAAGCCGTGGCTGCTTTGCGGGCCGGACGCCGCCGTTGGCTGCTGGCGCTGCCGCCGCTGTTCGCCGCGGGGACGGGGTTGTTCGCCTGGACCGTGCTGGGAGCGCTGGGCCACCACGGGCAGGCGCGCGCTCTGGCGGTGCTGGCGGTGGCGACGGCCGTATGGCTGGTCTGGCTGGCCGAGTCGTACCTGCTGGCACGGGCTACGGCGCGGCCGCGGCAGCGGGTGGCTGAACTGATCGCCCTTTCCTGGGCGCCGCTGATCGTCCTGCCGGTGTCGGCGCCATACTTCGACCACCGGGTCGCCAGCCTCTTTCTGGGCGCTCATCCGCCGGAGGCGCGGGTGCTGGAGCTGGCGGTCTGGCTGCTGGCGCTGGCGGTGGCGGGGAGCGTACTTGTCAAACTGCTCATTTTCTGGCCGGGGGCGGTGGTGGCGGTGGACTACGTCGAGCGCCATGCCATGCGGCTGCTGCTGGCGGCGGCAGGCTTGTATTTCGTGGTTTTCACCGCACTGGCGTTTCTTTCCTATCACTGGTACAACAGCTTCTACCACGCCGACCTGGCGCAGTATAACCAGACCTTGTGGGCCAGCCTCCGCGGTCACATTTTCTATTCGGCGGGGCTGGAGATTACTTCCAACACTTACCTGAGCACTCACGTCTCGCCTTTTCTGCTGGTGTTCATCCTGCCCTTTTATGCTCTCAGGCAGGAGCCGCAGACTTACCTGCTGCTGCGCGTGCTCGGCCTGGCGCTCGCAGCCGTGCCGCTGTTCTACTGCGTCCGCCGCCTGACCGCCAGCGCCGTGGCGGGGCTGCTGCTGGCGGTGGCGTTCCTCTTCCATCCGGAGATCGCCGCCCAGCCGTTTACCTCCGGGTACGAGACAGTCTTCGTGGCGGCGCCCTTCCTGGCCGCCTTCTACTTTTTCATGGAGCGCCGCTTCGGCCTCTTCTTCACCTTCCTGGTGATCACGGTGTCGGTGCGTGAGGATTTTATCCCGGCGGCGCTGGTCTTCGGCATATATGCGCTGCTTTCACGGCGGCCGCGGAAGTGGGTGCTGGCGCCGCTGGCGCTGGGCGCCATCTGGGGAGCGGCGGTGCTGATCATCTTCAGGTTGACCATCGCGCACAATATGTTCGCGCTCTATTACGGCCATCTCGGCGACAGCCCAACGGCGATGATCCATACCTTGATATTCCACCCAATTTATTCCCTGGATGAGGTCAGACGGCTGCAGACCAGCTATCTCTACAACCTGCTGGCGCCTGAAGGGCTGGCGCTGCCGTTCGCCGGCCTGGCCAGCCTGTTCGCGCTGCCGAACATCGCTATCAACGTCCTCAGGGGATCGGATCCCTCCGGGGTCGCGGGCGGCATCGCCCATTATTCGGTACTGGTCGTTGCTGCCTTCTGGCTGACGATCGCCGGACTTATCGGCCGGGCGCAGAGACGTCTGCCCGGGCGGGAGAAGCTTACGGCCGTGGCGGCGGCGCTGGTCGTAGTCGTCATGGTGGCGGCTTCTGCCCACATCTGGGTCAATTTTCTGCCCAAGGGACCGCCGCCCGACGCCGCCGCTCTGACCCAGGCCCTGGCGATGGTGCCTCCTGACGCCTCCTTTTCCTCCAACGACGGCCGGGCGCTGTCACACGTGCCGGCGCGCTGGGGCCTCTACGACCCGCTGCTGTGGGAAGCTCCCAAGCCGCCGGACCGCCTGCCGCAGGGCATTGACCGGCTGCCGGCTGATTACGTACTGGTGAAGCCGTTCGGGAATTCCATGTACAATGATGCCGGCGCCTTCGCGTTTCTGACCGCGCCTGGGACTCGCTACGTAAAGATATTTGATCAGGAAGGCATCAGGCTGTTCTGCAGGCGGGGCGATTAACGCTACAATTACAATTGGGATTCATTGTGAAAGGAAAGAACAACTTTAACAGTCACAGCGCCATGCCCGGGGGTCGGGCTCCTTTTTTAACTCCGGGCAGGATTTTATCCTTGCTGGTTCTGGCCGCCTGGGTGATCCGGGTAGTGTCGGCCCTGAAAAGGCCGATGATCCAGCTGGATGAGACAGCATATGTTCGGATGGCTCAAAACGTGGCCAGCGGCCACGGTTTATGGGATATCACCGGGAATTCGGCCACCCATTTTTCGCCGTTGCTGCCCATTATCATCGCTGGCACTGAAGCCGTCGTGCGCAATTATGTGCTCGCCGCCTATCTGGTCGTCACAATCTTCGGCAGTCTGATCCTGATCCCTACGTACCTGCTGGGCTGCGAGCTGGTCAGCAAGCGGGTGGGACTGATGGCGGCCGCACTGATGGCGGTGACACCGCTATTTGTGGACTATTCGTCGCGCATCTACACCGAGAGTGTCTACATTTTCTTTATGCTGATGGGGGTTCTGTTCGGTTACCGGATGCTGCGGGACCGCAGTGTCCTGTCCGGCCTGCTTGCCGGTGCCGCTATCGGGCTGGCGTACCTTACCAATCCTTCCGGCATCTATTATGCCGTCGTTTTGGCGGGCCTGGCGGTGGTGATCGGTCTGATCCGCCACGTCCGGGGGCAGATGGCAAAGGCGCTGGTGGTGTTTTTGGCGCTATTCCTTGTCTTTTTTGTGCCATATGTGATTTTCTTGCACTCTCATCTGGGGAGATGGACTTACGACGGCAAGTTAAACGCCGGCAACATCTACAATTCAACGCATAATCTGAGGGCCAATTCATCCGACGAAGAAAAGGATCTTCTGAGTCTGACAGACGATAACAGCCAGTTGAAGATGATGGCTCTTCCGGAAGAAGATCTGATGACCTACATCATCAAACAACCGGTTAGCGCGGCCAAGACGTTTGTCAAACAAACGTACGATTTTTACGGGCAGGTGCTGCCCAAGGTGATCCCGCTGTGGCTGTTGCCGTTGATGGGCCTGGGCCTGTTTGCCACGGGATGGAGCCGTCGGCGGGCTCTTAACGTCGGTTATCTGCTTCTGATGATGGCGCCCGTCATAATCATTCTGGCAATGTACGCCCACGACCGTTTCTTCATGCCATTTATACCGCTGATAATGATCTGGATTGCCGAGGGCTGGACGCGGCTCGAGGCATGGGCGCAGGAAAGTCTGGCGCTGATTTTTAGCCGCCGCTGGCAGACTCGGTTAAAAACGTGGATCCCCTGGCTGGTGGCTGCAGCCATGATCCTGCCGCTTCTGGCTTATTCTGCTTCCCTGGAGAAAAAACAGAGTTATCCGCTCGGCTACAAGGATGCCGGTCAGTACATCGAGCGGGTCGCCGGCGGCGGCAAGCGGGTGATGAGCCGCGAATACAGCGCCGCTTTTTATGCCGACGCTACCGCTGTGCTGCTGCCGTACGCCGATTATGACAGCACCACCACCTACGCCCGCAAGGAACATGTCGACTTCCTGGTGATCGGTTCCCGGGAACTGGCTGATTGGCGGCCGACGCTGACACGGCTGGCCCAGGCCGGCGGGCATCCGGAATGGAAGCTGGTCGACCGGGAGCTTCCCGGCACTGACAAGGAAACACTGGTGTTTCAGCTCCAGCCGGCCTGAGCCGATTATCAGTCCGGTGAATCGACGCGTTCGGCATGAATCTTCGCTAAACTGAGCAAAGATGACTCTTTCTAAAAAAATAGTCCTGTTCTATCCCCGGAACCATTTC
>JAJYLK010000042.1:6872-7983 GCA_021787775.1 Actinomycetes bacterium
TCGGTAAGCAGTACCATCCCTGGACCTGGGCGCCGCTGCCGATCCTGGCCGCGTCGGCGCCGCTGTTCGCCGAGGGCTACCAGGTGACGCTGATCGACGCCAACGTCGAGCCGCAGCCGCTGGAGCTGCTGCTGACCGAGTGCCGCGACGCGGCGCTGCTGGGCATCAGCTGCATGACCGGGCCGCAGATCCATTTCGGCCTGGAGGCAAGCGCGGCGGTGCGCACCGCCGGCCTGAAGCTGCCGATCATCTGGGGCGGCTACCATCCCTCCATCCTGCCGGAGCAGACCAGCCGCAACCAGTATGTGGACGCTGTGGTCCGCGGCCAGGGTGAGCTGACGCTGCTGGATCTGGCCGGCCGCATCAGCGACGGCGAAGACTACACCGGCGTGGCCGGCATCACCTTCACCCGCGACGGCGAGACGGTCACCAACCCTGGCCGGCCGGTGGCCGACATCAACGATTTCCCGCGATTGCCGTATGATAAGCTGCGCAATCCGCGGCAATACCTGAACAACATGCATGTGGGCAGCCGCGCTATCAATTATGTCTCCAGCCAGGGCTGCCCGGCGCGCTGCCAGTTCTGCGCCGAGCCGCTGGTCTACGGGCGCGCCTGGCGGGCCTACAAGCCCGACCGGGTGCTGTCCGACCTGGAATTCCTCAAGAGTTTTCTTGATGTCAACGGCGTCATGTACTTCGACTCGACCTATTTTGTCAAGGAGCAGCGCGCACGGGAGATCTCCGAAGGGATGATAGCGCGGGGGATGAAGCTGGGCTGGGCGGCCAATGCCCGGGCGCCGCAGCTGGGCAAGTTCTCCGAGGAGACGTTCGGCGTCCTCAAGCAGAGCGGCCTGTGGGCGTTCCTGGTCGGCGCAGAGAGCGGGTCCCAGACTCAGCTGGAGACGATGCAGAAGGATATCGCCCCCGAGGACATCCTCGAGGCGGCGCGTGTGGCGACCCGGCACGGCATCAAGATCACCTACAGCTTCATCGTCGGCTTCCCGGGCGAGACTGAGGCCGAGATCGAGGAGACCTGGACGGTGATGGAGGAAGTGTCAAAGATCGTGGGCGAGTACAACTCGCAGCTGCATTTTTACGCGCCCACGCCCGG
>JAJYLK010000043.1 GCA_021787775.1 Actinomycetes bacterium
GCGCCGGCAGGCGCCGCGGATGGAAGCCGCTGACGATCTCGTAGATGCGGCGGTCGTTGGGAGCGTTCAGTCGCAGCAGCTCGTTCTTCAGGCCGCCCAGGCCGTAACGGCGGCGGTACTCCACGGCGCCAGCGGCCAGGCGCGGCAGCCGCAGCCGTTTCAGCGACAGCCGCATGTCGTTCTCCAGCAGCGCCATCCGGTAGCGGGGATAGCCGCCGAAGAGCTCGTCGCTCCCCTGGCCGCCGAGCACCACCTTCACTGAGTCCGCGACCAGGCCGCAGAGAAAGTAGTATGGATATACGCCGGGGCTGAGCGTGGGCTCGTCCATGTGCCAGATGATGCGCCGCAGGTTGCCGAGGAAACCGCCGGGTCCCACTTCAACTTCATGATGCCTGGAGCCGATCATCTGCGCCGCCTCGCGGGCGAAGGGACGCTCGTCGAGCTCCTCCTCGCCGGTGAAGCCGGCGGAAAAAGTATTGAGCTCTGGCAGATAATTGTTGGCAATCGCCGAAATGAGGCTGGAGTCCAGGCCGCCGCTGAGATAGGTGCCGACAGGCACGTCGCTGACCAGGTGGGTGCGTACGGCGTCCTCCAGCAGGTCCGAGACCGCCGCCGCCAGCTCCGGGCCTTCCAGCGCCAGCTTGCGCGAATAGGAGAGCTGCCAGTATCGCTCCGGGCGCGGCGGCGACTTCCGGCCCACATCCCAGGTCAGCGTGTGCGCCGGCCTGAGCTCGCGCACATCCTCGAAGGCGGTGCGATCCTCCTGCACCAGGCTGAGGGCGAAGAAATCCACCACCGACCGCGGGTCCGGGCCGATCAGCCGCTCGGCGGTCATCACCAGCGCCTTGGCTTCCGAGGCAAAGCTGAGCGAAGAACCATTGAAGATGTAATAAAGAGGCTTGATGCCGGCGCGGTCACGGGCCAGGAACAGCTGCCTCTGCTCCTCGTCGTAGATGGCGAAGGCGAACATGCCGTTCAGACGGCTGACGCAGGCGAACCCGTATTCCTCATAAAGATGGATGATGACCTCGGTATCGCAGCGGGTGCGGAAGCTGTGCCCGCGCGCAACCAGTTCGTCGTGCAGCTCGTGGAAATTGTAAATCTCGCCGTTGAAGACGATCCAGACTGTGCCGGTTTCGTTGCACATCGGCTGGTGGCCGCCCTCGAGGTCGATGATGCTCAGCCGCCGGTGCGCCAGCGCGTAATTGCCGCCCTGCCGCAGGCCATGGTCGTCAGGCCCGCGGTGTCTGAGGATGTCCGCCATGCGCTCAACGCGCTTGACGGCGGCATCGCTGAGCCCTCTGGTGGAAACGGTGCCGGTGATGCCGCACACGTCAGCTCCGGATCAAGGTTTTGATCTCGGAGAATCTGACAGCGCCGGTGAACAGGATCGTCAGCGAGTAAGCCAGGAGTCCGACCATCACCGCAAACCAAACGTTTATCCTGCCGGCAAGCAGCGCCAGCAACAGCATCACGGCCCCCGCGATCGCCGGACTCACGAACAGCTGCAGTGTTCTTTTCGCCAACACGCGATGAAAGACTTCATACTGGATTTGCATTTGTTTGGCGGCTGTCGCCAGCAATGCCGCAAGTGCGGCTCCCAGCTCTCCCAGAAAGGGGATCAGCAGGAAACTGAAGACAGCGGTAGCTACAGCCCCGATGGCCAAGCTGACCGCCAGCGAGCGTTCACGGTCGGCGATCTGAAGGATGTTGTAGCCCACAGAGGTAAGGAGCATGAGCGGAGCCTGCCAGGCAAGAACGATCAACACCACGGCGCTGTCACTGTACCCGGCGGGAAAGTGCAGAAGAACCGGTTTTGCAAGCAGCGAAACTGCCAGCGCCGAAGGAATGCCGACCACGTACATGATCCTGTACCATTGCCAAAATTCCCGAAGAGCCTGATTGCGGTCCTTGATAAATGTCTCTGTCAATCCGGGGAAAGTTGCCAGACTGATGATATAAGGTATCCAGACTAACGGGGTAAAAAGCGTGAAGGCCATATTATAGACCCCCACCGGGACGTCCCCTTTGATGAATTCCAGGATGAACACGTTGATACGAAGCGCGATTATGTTAGCGATCCCGGCGATGGCAAACGGCACGGAAAGGACCAGCAACCGCCAGACCGCACTGGGGGGAAACCGGAAGGAAAAGCCGGTCACCTTGCGGACCACGATAAGCATTCGAAGGACCACTTCGACGGCGACGGCGGCGAAGAAAGCCCACATGATGACGACCACGGAATAACCGGCTCTCAGGGCGGCAATCCCCATTATCGTGTAGACCAGGCGCCCGGTGAACGCCAGGCCGGCGGAATAAAAAAAGCGTTGCGCCGCTATGAAGATGGCTTCGGTGGTGTTGACCACGCTGTACAGAAAGAAAGAAGCCATACCCAGAAGCAACAGCTCCGTCTTCGGATAAGCCGGATGAAAAAAGAGGACCACCGCCAGGCCAGCCAATGCCATCGGCAAAGACGTCACAATCTGCAGGATCAGGATCTGGCCGGCCAGCACGGGCTGCTGATCGGCTCTCCTGATAAGCTCCCGCGAGCCATAGCGGGTTATGCCCAGATCGCTGATTGACCCCAGCAGTTCCACGGTAACCAGCACAAAAGAAAAAGCCCCGAACAGGTCCGGAGCCAGTTTTGCGCCGACGTAAACAAGGAAGACAACGGAAAGAAACCGCGACAGGATGCGAAATCCAAACAGATACCCCGAGTTCGTCAGTGCAGTCTTGAAAGCAGACACCTGACGATGCCTACTCAAAATCTCGTCGATTGATGATTCGCTTGACGAGTTTTTTTACTTTGCGCTTTGCAACAACTTTATTGTTCGGAGTCAATTCAGCGTCCGCCTCCTTCAGCATCTGCCGGATAGGGAGATCGTACGGACATTTTTCTTCGCACTCGCCGCATTCCTGGCAATCGGCGGCAGTGGCGGACAGTGCGCGATATTCATCTTCCGTCCATGGATCACGGGTGGCATAACGGCGATGGTAATTCGCAAGCCAAAGGATTTTCGGAATTTTGATGGCTTCCGGACAGGGCTGGCAATATTCGCAGCGGCGGCAGAAGGCGTTGCCCAGCTGGCTGGCGTTCTCCAGCAGTTCATCTTCCTCCAAAGATGATAACGGCTCAAAATTGTTCGCGGTCTCCAGGTTGGCTTCAACCTCGGCAACGGTTTTCATCCCCACAAGAACGTTATCGGTGGTGGCGTTGAGGCAGAAACGGATCCCCAGAGCCGGGTCATCCAGAGTGCCGCCACAGACAGGCTTCATCGCGATAATGCCGATGTCCATTTTCCTTGCCAACGGCAACAGCGCTTCTTCGGATTCGCGATCGACGACATTTATCGGCGCCATGACCGTGTCGAACTCTCCGGTCTTGATTGCTTCCACCAGCACCGAAGGTCTGTGGCCCGTGACGCCGATAAAACGCACCTTGCCGGCCTGCTGCGCCTGCTGGAGCGCTTCCAGCGCACCTCCCGGAGCAAGGATTTTCTGCAGCTGTTCGCTGGATTGCAGAGCGTGGACCTGATAAATGTCGATGTAATCGGTTTCGAACCGCGCCAGACTATGATCGATTGATTTCTCCATATCCCTGGCAGTCCGACTGGGCGATTTTGTGGCCATTATAAAACGGTCGCGAGCCCGTTTGAGGGCATAGCTGAGCTTGATCTCGCTGTCGCCGTAGCCTTCGGCCGTGTCAGCGATATTGATCCCACCTGCCAGGGATGCGTCAATCACATCACGCGCCTCAGCGGGAGAGATGTTCATGAGAGGAATGCCGCCCAGACCGATTCTGGAAACCTCTAATTCTGTTCTTCCAAGCCTCATGATAATTTTAAAATAAAAAAGTCTAACTAATCATCCACATCACTCAGGAAGTGGCCACATGAAGCACAATATCTGTCATCCTGAAGAGCAAAGCCCTGAAGGATCTGCCTTTGCTCCGCCACTGAAGCGGCTCAGAATGACATTCTTTGAACAATACTGAGCGATCTGGATGGTCAATAAGGTTTATCCAGTAGAGCGTAGCATAAATTCGTAACCGAAGCGCGTTACAGACAAGTCTGGAGAAATATGCGCTCTCTTCCGGAGCGCGGAAATTATTGTCGCTGCATATCGTCTGAAATTGCTCGTGCAGCGGCCAGAACAGCCACGTAGACAATAAGCCCGGCCGCCAGCGAAGCCCAGATTCCATATCTTGCCGCCAGCGAAGCCGCACCCGCCATCAGCGCGCCGCCGGTCAGCGGCAGGCCGTAGGCGCCGGCAAGCCCGTGCCCCGGAGCCAGCACCTCGCGCCGCAGCAGCCAGTGCACCTGGATCAGCCACAGCGCCGTAGCCGTCACCATCGCCGCGGCGGCGCCGGTGACGCCGTAATAATGGATCAGGACCAGATCCAGCACAACAATTATCAGCGCCGTGGCAACGGTCGTCCCGGCGGCCTGGCGCTCCCGGTTGGTCACCACCAGCGCGTTGAAACCGACGGTCACCATCATCAGCGGCGGGATCGACCACATCAGAACCTGCAGGGCGATGATCGAACCGTTGAACTCCGGCGGCATCAGGGAGCGGATCAGCGGCCCGGCAAGCATCGTCATCGCAAATGCCACCGGGACGCTGGCGGCGCCGACGGCGCGCAGCCAGAACCAGTTGACCAGCTCCGCGCCTTCCGGGTCGGTCCGGAAGCGCTCCGTCAGCCCCGGCAGCAGCGTCCGCGCCAGGATGATCGGCGCCCAGACGAAGAAGGCGAAGAAGGAGTAGGCGGCGTTGTAGATGCCCACGTCGATGTCGCCGCGCAGCAGCTCCATGATCAGCGTGTCGGCGCGGAAATAGACCAGTGTCGCCACCGCCGACAGAGCGAACGGCGCCGCGCCGCGGAGAAACGCCGCCAGCTCGGCGCGCCGGAATCCGAACGAGAACGGCGTCACCCGCCAGCCGGTATAGGCCATGCGCAGCGCGCTCTCTACCAGGTAACCGAGCAGGAATGCCGCCGTCACGGCCACAACCGAGTATCCCAGCCGCAGCGCGGCAAAACCGGCTGCCAGGTAAACAACGCGGCCGATGACCGCGAACACCGCCGAGGCGCCAAACCGCCGGCAGGCGGTAAACACCGTGTCGGTGGTGAAGATGAAGGAAGAAACAAACGCCGCCGCCAGGCCAAGTAGCAGGACGTCCCGCTTCGCCGGTCCCGGCGTCAGCAGCAGCAGGATGACCACCGCCACCACGGTAAGCACGACCGACACCAGCAGCTGCAGCGTGAGGATGATGCCAGCCAGGGAGGCGCGGCGGCCGTCCTGCCGGATGAGTTCGCGGGCGCCGTAGCGGGAAAGCCCCAGGTCGCCCAGCGCCGAGAGCATCTCGACGCTGGCCAGAGTGAAGGCGAAGACGCCGAACAGCGGTGGACCCAGCCGCACGGCTGTGTAAAGCATGAAAGGGAAAGACGCCAGCCGCGCGAACAGCCGCGCCAGCAGCAGGTAGCCGGAGTGTTTCAGGATCTGAAACCGTTCAGCCGCCTCACCGGTTTTGACAATTGACTTCACGCTTGCCATCAGTGTCCGCCTGGGGGACACATTACTGAACTCCCGGATGCGTGGACACATCGTTGCCAGGCGCCTTCACCAGCGTTAGAGTCTCCCCCGCCCGGTCATAGCCGAACTCGTAGTCGCCCCGCCGCAGAGATTGATCAAAGTCATCACCAGTGACATAAACCCGGATGTCGCCGCGCCCGTACGCGATCGCCAGCGCCGGCTGCAGCGTCAGGTGTTCGAACACGCGGTAACCGGACATCACCGGCATGTCACGGTAATAGAAGACGGCGCCAGGAGCCGGGTCCGGCACGAGGCTGCGGGTCTGCGCCAGGATGGCGCCGCTGACGGCATCAGCCGCATGCCAGGGTTCATTGTTCTTCTCAATCGCCCAGGCGTCCACCAGAGACAGGCCGGCCAGCAGGACAACCGTGACGACCAGCAGCGGCCGGAACCGGCGGCCGATGTCGAAAACGACCGCCATCGCCATCGCCAGGAACGCGCAGGCCGGTATGTAAAGATAACGGCTGCCGGCCAGATTCTGGGTGATGCCGAGCATGAAGACAAAGGGATAGACCGGGATCAGCGAGATAAGGAAGAACAGGCCGAAGAAGACCGCCGCCCGGCGCGAGCGGTCCCGGCGCGGCTTCAGCATCACCGCGAGCAGACCGGCGCCGGTAATGCCGGCCGCCGCCGCCAGCGCCAGCGTCCACCCGGAGCGGACAGTATCGATCCCCAGCCAGCTGTAGGGAAAGGCGAAGGCCATCGCCGAGAAGAACGACGCCCGCGCCGAGAGCAGTCCTAGCACCGGCGCGGCGCCGCCAAGGCCTTTCAGCACCATGATTCTGGCTGTCAGGTAAATCAGGAACAGCGCCGCCAGCGGCAGCCAGCGCCGCAGGGCTGCCGGCCAGAAACCCAGGCGGCGGTAGGCGGCCGCGTCGACATCGGGGCTGCGCCGGTAGACGACCTCCAGCAGCGGGATCAGCGCCACCGTGACCATCGCCGGCTCCTTCACCAGCATCGCCGCGAGCGCCGCCGCCAGCGCGCCGGCATACGCGCGGCGGCTGCCATCCCTGAGGAAGATGAAGTAGAGGCCAAGCGACAGGATCATCAGCGCCAGCGCGTTCAGATCGAAACGGACCGCCGACCAGGTCACCGCTTCCACGGCGATCGGCGCCACTGCGAACAGCATCGCCGCAAACAGGGCCGTCAGCCGCTCGAGGCGCAGCAGCCGCATGAACCAGAACAGCAGGCAGGCGTCAGCGGCCTGGGAGATGAGGCTGAGCATATGCGCCGCCGTCGCGCTCGCGCCGAACAGGCGCCACTGCAGCCAGTAACCCAGCTCGCCCAGCGGCCGGAAGTAGATGATCTGCACGTAGGCCAGCCGCCACAGATGCGGCACGCCGACGTCCCTGACCTGACCCAGCAGCCAGTAGTCGTCCCGGATCAGCGGATCGCGGACCACCGGCGCGTAGGCCACGAATATGACGGCGAAAAAAAGCGCGCAGGCGCCGGCCGCGGCCAGCCTCGGAAACGACGACCAGCGCAGCCGCCAGGCCGCGCCGCGTCGATTGACGCCTTGATTGCCGAAAGCGTGCATGCCCATGCTCTGTCAGTTGACCTCGATGAGTACGGCGTTCGCGCCGCAGCGCCTGTCCAGGCCAAGCTTACAACACAGCCGGGCCCAGATAAACGCCGCGCCGCACGGCAGGCCGCCGTCCGTCCGCCGACGCACGTCCGGCTTTGTGACCATGCGGAAGGATGAGCCGGCCATGAGGACGGTACACGCCGTTCCTGGGGCAAGTTGAGGAGGAATAGCAAAAAAAGCGGCCGGAGAAAACCACCGCGAATAAAAAAGAGGCTCCGGACAAGCCTTCGGCTATAAGGCTGGCCGCGGAGCTTCTTCAGATAATGATCGCCGCAGGCACCTGTTCCTGAGGCTATATTATTCTAGCGATAGTATTAAAAATTACATGATGCAGAACGACGATGTATCTGGTGATATATGATTATTTAACCGCCGGATAAACTCGCCGGCCGCCTGCGATGCCGCTCCTGACCGCCGGTTTGACAGATATTATCCTACTAAGCTACTATTTTTTATAGTTTTTAACTCTCCGCACAACCAGGCGGCGCATTCCGCCCGCCTGGAACCGGTGCTTATCCTCCTTCGCGCACTCCGCGAAGCAGCCACCAGTCCAGCGGCAGCTTCCAGAAACGGTGCCGGCAGCGGGCGGCGCTGATGGCGCTGGCGGCCGACACGTAAGTCCGGCGGGTAAAGCTGCGGGAGGCGCGGCGGCGGACCCACTCCGAAGGATAACCATAAACGAGAAAGAACTCGCGCTGGCGCTGCCGGTTCTGGAAGCCCTTGCTCATCCACGGCAGGCTGCTGGCCACAGTGTTGAACGAGGCCCACTCCTCCAGCGACTG
>JAJYLK010000044.1 GCA_021787775.1 Actinomycetes bacterium
GATCAGCACCGCCTTGCGCTGCGAGAAACCGATGTTAAACAATCGGTGGTGCAAATGCCCCCGGTCCGGCCGGAAGATGGAGCGCCTGTTCTTCAGCCGCCGGAGGATGGCAAACGAAAGGTCGAAGATCGGCACGCCCAGGATCAGCAGCGGGATCACCAGGGTCACGGCCGCCACGCTCTTGAGCACGCCGTTGACCGTCACCGCCGCCAGGATGAATCCGAGCAGCATCGAGCCGGAGTCACCCATGAAGATCGAGGCCGGGAAAAAGTTGTGCCTGAGGAATCCCAGCGTGGTGCCGGCGAGGATAGCCGCCAGGATGCCGGCGCCGGGCCGGCCCAGCGAAATGGCGATCACGGCGAAGGTGCTGGCGGCGATGGTGCAGACGCCGGCGGCGAGGCCGTCCATGCCGTCGATGAAATTGACGATGTTGACCAGCGATACCACCCATAACAGCGTCAGCGGTATCGCCAGCTGCGTGGCGATGTCGATGGTGCCGATGTAGGGCAGCGAGAAGTAATCGATCCGCATGCCGTAGTAGACAAGGCAGCCGGCGGCAAGAAACTGGCCGGCGAACTTGACCAGCGGTGAAGTGCCGTGCAGGTCGTCGACGGCTCCGAAGAGGGTGATGATCGACGCTCCCACCAGCACGCCCTTCATCTGCGTGTTGAGGTCGAGGAAGAAAAGTGCCGGGATGATGAAGCCGAAGAAGATCGCCAGGCCGCCGAGCCGCGGGATTGGATCCTCGTGGATCTTGCGGGCGTTGGGTTCGTCCATGGCGCCGACCAGACGGGCGATCGAGCCCACCGTCGGCGTGACGATAAAGACGATCGCTGCGGCGACGGCAAAAGCGACCAGCGCCGCCTTCGCCCCGACGATCGGATTCTGAATGAAGTCGTCCACTTACCCGCCCATCCGGTGCAGCCTGACGCCCGCCTCGGCAAAGAAGCCGGCGGCCAGCTCGTCAGGATACCCCTTGTCAAAATAGACTTCCACGATGCCGGAATTGATAATCATCTTGGCGCACAGCGAGCAGGGCTGATGCGTGCAGTACAGCGTGGCGCCCTCGATCTTGACCCCGTGCAGGGCCGCCTGCGCGATCGCGTTCTGCTCCGCGTGCAGCGCCCGGCAGAGCTCGTGGCGCTCGCCGGAGGGGACATTCAGTTCTTCCCGCAGGCACCCCGCCTGGGTGCAATGGGTAATGCCGCGTGGCGCGCCGTTGTATCCCGTCGAGAGGATGCGCCTGTCCTTGACCAGCACCGCTCCCACCTGCCGGCGCATGCACGTGGAACGCGTGGCGACCTGTTCGGCGATCTGGAAAAAGTACTCGTCCCAGGAAGGGCGCGCTCCGGTCCGGCGGGGAAGCGGAACCGGGGAAAGTCCTTCTTCTTTTTGTTTCCTGGCGTCCATTTCTGCCTCGGTTCCGTCTGATGGACTTTGGTGTTCTAGGTTATCGGGAAGCCCCCGCATTTGCAAATATCCGCTCGGCGCCAGTTAGTTTGCAGGAAGTTTTCCCGCCGGCAACGTAAAGGGGCGCGGCTGGCCGCGCCCCTACAACTTCGTTTTGCGTGTCCCGGTTCCTCTAATTCAGATTGGTGCCCAGGGTCTCGTTGAAGTAGCCCTGCCAGAGAACTCGCTGGGAGGCCATGACGTTCTCAGGCGTGCCGCCGCAGCTGCCATCCGGGCCCAGCGGCACCGAGCAGCCCTTAACCTCCACCGGCCCGTCCTTGATTCCGGGAAACTGCGGCACAGGCGTAACAACCGCACCGGGGTTCAGCGACCCGTATTCGCATCTGCTCGCGTCCAGCGCCGCACAGCCACCCGCTATGCTTATCTGATAGTTAACCGGGGCGTCATTTGGGTTCGCGTCTGGGTTCGCCACCAGCACCCAGTTGCTCACCCCTGGTCCCTCCTTTTGGTCATACAAGGTCCAGAAATAGCTGCTGGTCAGACCCGCCCGCGGGGAGCCCGGCACCTCTTCGAACGACGGTCCGAAGTTGCTGCGCTGCGAGGCGACGACGTTCTCCGGCGTGCCGCCGCAGTTGCCGTACTGGTCCAGAGCGCTCGAACACGCCTTCACCTCCACCGGCCCGCCTATGATTCCGGGAAACTGCGGCGTAGCATGCGCACCCGAGGCAAGTTGACCGGAGCTGCATTTGCTCGCGTCCTGCGCCGCACAGCCACCCGCTATGCTTATCTGATAGTTAACCGGGGCGTCATTCGGGTTCGCGTCTGGGTTCGCCACCAGCACCCAGTTCTGGGCGTTGGCTGACTGCTGGTCATACCAGGTCCAGAGATAATCGCTGGAGAGGTCGCGCGCCGCCGTGCCGGGCACCTCGTTGAAGGCGGAGCCATTGTTGGACAGCACCCGCTGGGAGGCCATGATGCTTGCTGGCGCCGTCTTGCCACTGGTAGTCCAGGCCTGCACCTCCACGGGACCGTTCATGGGGACGCCGGGAAATGTCGGCGTAACGTTTCCTCCCGCCGGCACCGTGAAGTAGGCGTTCGCGGGATGGCTGGGATCGTGCATCTTCGCTCCCGCGATGGTGATCTCGCAGTAGACATCGTAAGGGTTGGGGTTGGCAACCAGGATCCAGTTGGACTGCGACTGGTCGTCATACCACGTCCAGTAGTAATGATCGGACAGCTTGTCGATATCCTGGCCCAGCACTTCCTCCATAGAGTTGCCCCAAAGGGTTCGCTGGCTGGTAATCGCCTTGGCGGAAGTCAGCGAAGCCGCGTTGACGGGGCCGTTCTTCACGCCGGGATAGATCTCGTGGATCGTCTGGCCCGGCACGATGGTCCCGCCACCCGGCAGATCGTAGGCCGCGCCGCCGATAAACAGGCTGAAGCTGAGGTTCTGGCCGGAGCCTGAAGGGTTGGCCATCAGCACCCAGTCGCTGGCGCCCGGGCTCTGACTGTCATACCACGTAAAGTAATACGGCCGGTTGGACTTCAGCACCGCACCATTCACGCCGGCTGCAAACGCCTGCCGGTCGCCCAGTGCTGAAACGGTATAGAATCCTATATTTGTGCCTGCATTCTCGGCATACCAGGTGGCGCCGCCGTCGGTGGTGTGGATCACGCGCCCCTGGTCCCCGACCACAAAACCGTCCGTGGGGCTGGAAAAGGAGACCGATGCCAGCAGCTTGCTGGTGCCGGATACCTGCGGCGACCAGGTGGCGCCGCCGTCGGTGGTCTTGTAAACATTGGCTTGGTAACAGCCACTGCCGCAGCCGCCCACGGCGTAGCCGGTATTGGCATCGACCATGTCGATCGAGGAAAAGAAATCGACAACGGTGTCGGCAGCCCCGGTGGCCCCGCTGCCACCCCCGCCGGTGAACGTAACAGTTGGCGCACTTGTATATCCGGAACCACGATTTGTTATCGTGACACTGGTCACTCTATTAAAATTATCAATTACGGCTGTGCCGGCAGCGCCGCTGCCGCCGCCTCCTGAGAATGAGACTGTCGGAGCTGATGTATAGCCGGCGCCCTGGTGAGTGATCGTGACTGCACTGACTGGCATCGGTATAGTTGACTGCGACCAGCTGCCACCGCTGTATTTATAAATCACGCCGCCGCTAATGTTGCACTGGTTGGAGGCCGCGCTGCAGCCTCCCGCCCAGGCATTGCCGGTGGCGGTAGTATAGACCGAGTTCAGATCGTCGGTCGCCGGGATGCCATTAGTAGCCGCGACCCAGTTGGAGCCGTCGGAAGTCTGCAGCGCGAGGCCGGCCCTGCCGACCGCCCAGCCGTGAGTTGCGTCGGACATGTGCACCGATTTGAGATTGGTGGAACCGGAGGTGCCGCCCATCGCCGTCCAGGCGCCGCCGGTATATTTGTAAGCGACACCGGCCCCGGTACCCGAGGTTATGCATTCAGAGCCCGTGCAGCCCACCGCGAAGCCCGTGTTGCTGTCCAGGAACTGGACCCCCTCCAGGGTGACGCCAGCGGGGATGCCCGAGGCATCGCTGGTCCAGCTGGCGCCGCCGTCAGTGGTCTTGACCACCGTGCCGCTGCCACCGACCATCCATCCCGTGTTGCTGTCGATGAAGCTGGAACCATAGATGGAAGCGGCGCCGGCCCCGCCGGCCTTGAGCGTCCAGGTGGCGCCTGAATCGGTGCTGGCGGTGACCGCGCCGGACTCGCCGGCGGCAAAACCGGCGCTGCCGTTGCCGGGGAACACGACCGCCATCAGCTGATTGGCGGTGCCGGAAGCGACAGTGGCGGCGTCAAGACCGGTCGCCAGCGTGTTGATATCACTGTTGCTGCCTGTCCAGAGGACGCCGCTGTTCTGCTGGATAATCCCGTTGTTGCCCACCACGATCACCGAATGGGCTCCGCTGCCCCCCACCACGGCTACTCCCTGGAGCAGCGGCGTGTGCAGCGAACCGCCGCCGCCGCCACTGAAGCTGACGGTGGGCGCGACGCTGTAGCCGGAGCCTGCGTTGGTGATCGTTACCCCGGTGACAGCGCCGCCGGATATGGTTGCGGTGCCCGTGGCGCTGACGCAGCCCGCGCCGGCACAGTTAGAGAATGTGACCGCCGGCGGCGTATCGTAGAGCGAACCGCCGCTGGTGAGCGTCACCCCGGTGACGGCGCCGCCGGATATGGTTGCGGTACCGGCCGCCCCGCCGGCATTGGCGTTGTACTGCCAGCTGGCGCCGCCATCGCTGGTCTGGGCGATGCGGCCATAGGCGAAATTGTAACCGGCGCCGACGGCGTAGCCGTGGTTGGCGTCGGTAAAGACGACCGCGCGGAAGTCCGTGCCGGTAATCTCACCCGCGGTGGAGCCGGCGCCGCTATACTTGGTCCAGGTCTTGCCGCCATCGATCGTCTTGTAAAAAGCGCCGTAGCCGACAGCATAGCCAATGCTATTACTCACCAGCTGGGCCGAGTTGACATAGGTGCTGAATCCGACGGCATTCGTCCAGGTGTTGCCGCCATCGGCTGTGTAGCAGGCATAGCCCGAGGTGCTGGTCGTACCCACGGCCACGCCGTGGTTTCCATCCGAGAAAGAGACGGCGCTGAGAAAATTGGAAGATCCAGGAAAGGACTGTGGCGTCCAGGTGGCGCCGCCGTCAGATGTGTGCAGGATGACGCCGCCGGACTTGGAGATGGTGTCAGAGCCGACGGCCCAGCCGTTGTTGGCGTCGACGAATTTCACGCCCTCCAGGTTGAAGGAGGTGCCGGAAACCTGTGCCGCCCAGGTGTTGCCGCCATCGGCGGTTTTCAGGATGGTGCCGCCGATGCCGACAGCCCAGCCGGTGCTGGAATTGACGAAGGAGACAGCGTTGATGCTACTGCCCTGGACCGGCGGATTCATCCACTCCCAGGGGCCGCCGCCCGTATTGAGATTCTGGACGGCGCCGGCGCCAGAGGCGCCGACCGTCATCGCGGCCAGAATGGTTAGAAACAGCAGTAGCCCAAGGGTGGCGGATTTCCTCATCATCGTCTCCTAGTGGATCGGTCTCCTGGTGGAATATATCGAACTGGTTTGCAGGAGGGGGTTTTTCCCCTACCAGTAATTTCATCGGACCGGCGAAATGCCATCTTTACCTTCCGAAAACTATCTGAAACTGCCTCGCTGACGTGGGGGGGGAAACAACTGGGGAGTTTTTTAAAATTACTCTTTGGCTGAGTTGAAGTCAAGTCTGTCCCGGGGGGAAATCACGGCCGGCTGCGCAGGGTTGTCCCGCTGCGCAGCCGCCGCTGAAACTGCTGCTACCCTGGCGGCGCGTAGGGATAATAATAATCGGCGCCGCTGCTGTCCTTGCAATGGGCGAAGATAGTGGTACTAAAAGACTGCAGCCCAGAGGGGATGTTGTAGTCGATGGTGAAAGCAGAGTAACCGCCGCTCCCGGGGATATCACCTACGTTCAAAGGCAAGGGAGTGGTTTCTTTGACGCCGCTGTCGGCACTCACCTGGGTCACGGCCGTGCCCAGCGCCGCCCCCTGTCCCTGGTTAACTATCCTGAGGCTGACCGCCAGGTCACCCGTCTCATTATCAGCCCAGCCCGTATCGATATAGACCAGCTGCAACTCAGGCGTCTGCGGCAGCAACTGCCCGGTTAATTTGCGCGGCAGGCCGACGAGCTCACAGAAGCTGTCGTTGTAAAGCATCCGCTCGCTGGCGAGCAGCGGCTTGCCGTCGCCGAGCACACGCACCGGACCGCCCTTGAGACCGGGATAGCTGGGTGTCTCGCGGCCGCTTTGACCGATATTGAAGCTGTCCTTGGGCTCAGGCGAGTCGCCTATGTAGACGTTGGCCGCGGCGCCGCCGACACCCTGATTGGAGATCAGGACCCAGCTGCCGTTGAAGCCCTCGGAAGACACGTTATCGTACAAGCTGAAATCCATCTCGCTATCGAGGCCGGAGGGCGGCGTGCCCAGGACCTCGTCAAACGACTGTTTATAGATAGAACGCTGGCTGACCATGATCTTCTGGGTCTTGGTGCAGTCGTTGCAGACCACCCGGACCGGCCCGTTCTTCAGCGAGGGATAAGTCGGCGTCACATTCTGATGCGGCGCGATCGCGTAGGTGCCCAGAGGATTGGAGCTGTCGCCGACATACACGCTGGCATGCACCGTTGAATCGTTCAGGTTGGAGATGAGGATCCAGTCGCCGGCGCTGAAGTTTCCGGTCATGTCGTACCAGGTGAAGAAATACACGTTATCCAGAAGGCCGGCGGGATAACCCATCACTTCGCTGAAGCTGTCATGGTAGACGACCCGCTGTGAGACCATCAGTTTCATGCCGTTTGTGCTGACGACGTGCACTGGCCCGCCCATCGTCTCCGGATAGACCGGCGTCACGTCCTTGCCGGGATTGATGGTATACGTGCCCACCCTGTTGGCGCCGATGTAAACATCCACCGTGGCCTGCTGGCTGTCTTCGTTGGCTATGAGGAGCCAGTTTCCGTTCATGCCGTCGGCGGCCTTGGAGTCATACCAGGTGAAGTAGTAAGAGGAATCAAGATTGTCTCCCTCGATCGCCGCCACCTCATTGAAGCTGTTCTTGTAAAAGACCCGCTGGGTGACCATGAGGGCGTCACCGCCGGTTGAAATAACTTTGACAGGGCCGCCCATGGTGTTGTCCCATTTGACTGTATAGCTTGAATGGCCGCTGATATCAACCGATGTCCGCGGCGTGGCCTCATCGCCGAGATATACGTCCGCGTGGGCGGTGTGGTCCTGGAGGTTGCCGATCACGATCTCGTCGGCAGTGATCCCGTGAGCGGGCATGGAATCATACCAGGCGAAGTAATAGGTCTGCGGATTGGGAGGCGGCGTGCTCGCCCCCGCGGTAGCGGTCATGATTCCCGCCAGGAGAAGAGTCGCCAGCAGAAACGCCATGGCGACCGATGCTTTCAGCACGTTAGAGGTTGACCCGACTTTTTTCATCTCCTAAACCCTTCATCCAGAGCGGCCGCGAGCGCCGCTACGTTTTGGGCGTATGTAAGCCCCGTCTGATCCGGCCAGCAAATTATTGTTTTACCTCTGGGGAGAGCCTGTTTTCAGCGCAGTTCCGTCATCGTTCCACTGCCCCCAGCCTGCTTTAAAAGAGTCCAGGGGTCTGCGATCACTCACAAGAAATCACAAACGTGAAAAAACCCGACCCCACTCCCCGATAAATACGGCTCCGGCGCCGTCAGCAGCAGGTGCTGGCACCGGACACCCCACCAAGTAATTCACAATTATACAGATTTTGGGAAATCTTACAAGACCGGTAATATGTTCCAATGCGTGTGTCCTGCCAACATTACAAAACAACGTCAGCGCAAGGACGCGGCATTACGAGGTATGCGAAGGAGAGAGATCCCCTGCGGATCTAAAGATGCGGGTAAAGCGGAAAGCCGGCCAGCAGCTCTTCCACGCGGCGGCGCAACTGCTGCCTGTCCGCCCCGGTGGTATGCGGCCTGAGCGCCGCCAGGATGATGCCGGCCACTT
>JAJYLK010000045.1 GCA_021787775.1 Actinomycetes bacterium
CCGATCTAAGGACGCCGTGCCGGCCGGCTGGCCCGACCAGGAGAGCTGCGGCGACCGGTTGCCGCCGCCCTGCCGCTGACACGCCTGCGCCTGCGCCATGGCGCCGCCTTCGCTGAAAGACGTACTCTTCAGCACGAACCCTGCCGTGGTGCCGGCTGTTGTTACAGCGTTCATGTTCGCCGTTCTGGCCGTTTTTGACGAAGCCATCTCATCCGCTGAACCCTGGCAGCCGCCGATGTTCAGTGCGCAAGGCGCTGTTGCCGCCGCCAGCAGCAATGCGAACGCCGCGCGTCTCCAGCGTTCCCTCTGAACTGTTTCCCTCACGCCGAGAGGCTAAACGGCGGATACCTGTCGGTAGTCAAAAGAAAGGCGTATGCTTCGACGCGCAGCAACCACCGCAGCACGCCGGTGACGAAGCCGAAGAAGCTGCGCGGGTACCGGCCGGTGAACAGGATGGCGAACCAGGAGAGAAGGGTGACGACGCTGACGGCTATCCAGAGAATATACAGTACGACGTAGTGAGGGATCGCCAGAAACCACTTCACCAGCGGCAACCCCCGGCTGAGCTGGCTGGCGTCCGGAGGAACGAGGTCCAGATGCACGCCCTGTTCTTCGTCCAGCGAGGGATATGCCTGCGTCAGCAACAGCGCATAGCTGAAGATCCTGAAGCCGAAGCGGGTCAGATTCAGATTCCAGTCATACCACCAGCGGGGATACTTCTTGCGGAAGAGCATGGCCAGAACGACGGGGAATGTCAACCCTCTTCCAATCAGATAAAGGATGATCACCACCGGCAACATCACCACCAGACGAAAAAACGTGGTCAAACGATTGGCTTTTTCGGGGTAGTCGATCTCCAGAGTCGCCGGATAAGGCGCGATTGCGGCTTCCATCAGTCACGCTCCCTTCGTTGAGTGGATCGTGCTTTATGGCCGGGCTGTGCTCTCATTTCGTTGTTGAACTGGTGAATCCTTCTTGATATATTCCCCGCGTTTTCAGGCCCGGCGGTGGAACCTGGCGAACCTGACGGCCTCCTCCCTGGGCAACCGTGCCCGGACCAAGACGCCGTCCGGCTTGTTCTCCAGCTCGACATCGGTACCCAGCCGGTAGATCTCGCTGATGGGGCTGCCATCCCCGTAGGGGAAGAAAAGCTCCACGCGCTCCAGCCTTGAACTGAAAAACCCGGCGATGCGCCGCCGCAGCTCATCGAGTCCGGCGCCGGTCAGCGCGGATGTCAGCACCGCGTCGGACCAGGACCGGCGCAGAAAGTCCACCTGCTCCGGAGAGAGCAGATCGCACTTGTTGAGCACCAGCAGCCGGGGGATCGAGCCGGCATCGATGCCATCGATGACACCGTCCACCACCCGGACCGTATCCTCAAGTTCCTCATCAGGCTGGCTGGCGTCGGCCACGTGAAGTATCAGGTGAGCCACGAGGGTTTCTTCCAGGGTGGAGCGGAAAGCCTCAATCAGTTGATGAGGCAGCTTGCGGATAAAGCCGACGGTGTCAGTCCGCAGATAGGTGCGGCCCCCGAAATCAAACGCCCGCGTCGTGGGATCGAGCGTCTCGAACAGGCGGTCGTTGACCGAGACGCCGCCGGTTGTCAGCGCGTTCAGCAGGCTCGACTTTCCGGTGTTGGTGTAGCCGGCCATCGCCACCAGCGGCAGCTGCGATGACAGCCGTGAGCGGCGCATCACTTCGCGTGAAAGGGAAACATCCCTGAGGCGCCGCTTGAGAGTGCCGATGCGCTTGCGCGCCACCCGCTGGTCCACCTCGAGCTTGGTCTCGCCGGGGCCGCGAGTGCCGATGCCGCCGCCCAGGCGGGAGAGCTGCGTGCCCTTCCCTCGCATGCGGGTGAGATTGAACTGCAGCTGTGCCAGCTCGACCTGCAGCTTGCCCTCAGCGGTATGGGCGTGCTGGGAGAAGATGTCGAGGATGAGCGCCGCGCGGTCAATGACCCGCACGCCCCCCAGCCGGTCCTCCAGATTCCGCTGCTGCGTGGGCGTCAATTCGTCCTCCACGACCACCAGATCCGGATCGATCCGCGCCAGCTCGGACTTGAGTTCCTGGAGCTTGCCCTTGCCAAAGTAGGTAGCGGCAACGGGTGCATCCCGCCGCTGGATCATCTCGCCGGCATATCCGGCGCCAGCGGTAGCCAGCAGTTCCTTGAGTTCGGCCAGCGGCTCTTCATCGGCGTCAGCCGCGGAGCCGGACATGACGGCGATGAGGTAGGCAGTCTCCATATTCCTGGCCTTCAGACTTTCAATTCGGGCGGCAGGGCCGTAGGGACGTTCCTTTCCTAACTTTCCTATTTTTCTAACCGCGGCTAACTGGGCAAACTTAAACCTGGAAATGGAAAGTTAGGAAAGGAACGTCCCCCTTACAGGTTATCCTTGATCCGGTCCAACGCCTCGGCGATGCGTTCTTCGGGAGCCGTCAGCGATATGCGGACAAAACCTTCGCCGGAAGGGCCATAGCCTGAGCCCGGAGGCACCACCACGGCGCATTTATCCAGCACCATGTCGGCGAAGCCGGCAGAAGTGTAGCCGTCTGGCACCGGCACCCAGATGTAGATCGTGCCCTTGGGCGGCGTTACGTCGATGCCAATCTCCCTGAGCGAGCCCACCACCAGGTCGCGGCGGCGCTGGTAGATGGCGCACATTTCCTGGACCGGTTTCTGCGTCGAGGTCATCGCGAAGGCGGCCGTGCGCTGCAGCGCCTGGAACATGCCCGAATCGACGTTCGTCTTCAGCCGCCAGAGCGACTCGATCACTTCAGCGTTCCCGACGGCGGCGCCGATGCGCCAGCCGGTCATGTTGTACGTCTTCGAGAGCGAATAGAACTCAATGCCGACTTCCTTGGCTCCGGGCGCCTCCAGAAAGCTGGGGGCAACGTAGCCGTCGAAGGTGATCTCGGAATAAGCGT
The DNA here is from genome assembly GCA_021787775.1 of Actinomycetes bacterium. The sequence goes on from JAJYLK010000045.1 coordinate 2,926, forward strand.
TGTCATGGATGATGCAGATGTCGTTCCGGCGGCCGAACTCCACCAGATGCTCGAAGAAATCGTTCTCGATGACGGCGCCAGTGGGATTGTTGGGATAGTTGACAAACAGCATCTTCGTCCGCTTGACGATGTCGGCAGGGATAGACGCCAGGTCGGGCTGAAAGCCCAGCTCCGGCCTCAGCGGCATCGGCACGGGCTCGCCGCCGGCAAGCACCGGCCCGCCGGCATAGACCGGATAGCCCGGGTCGGCGCCCAGACAAACGTCGCCGGCGTCCAGAAAATTGAAACAGATGTGGGCGATGCCTTCCTTCGATCCCAGCAGCGGGAAAACCTCGGTCTCGGGGTCGAGATCGACGCCAAAGCGGTTCTTGTAGAAAGTCGCCACCGCCTGGCGGAATTCGTCCAGCCCGCGGTTGTTGGGATAACGGTGATTGGCGGGATCGGCGATCTGGCGCTGCATCTCCTCGACGATATGCGCGGGAGTAGGCGTATCCGGATCGCCGATGCCGAGGCTGATAACATCCACGCCGGCCTTCTTTTTCTCTGCCACCTTGCGCTCGATCTCCGCGAACAGATAGGGCGGCAGCCCATCCATGCGGTGAGAAAATCTCATCCTCAAAGCTCCTTTATCCGGTTGATAAATGTCTCAGAGAGGGAACCTGAATAAATCTCTTCAGCTGGTCCGGTCATGTGGACCTCCATATCTTTGCCCACCTCGATCACCAGATCGCCGCCGGGCAGATGCACCGTCAACGGGCTGCTCAGGCCCCGCGTGCGGATGGCGGTCACGGCAACCGCACAGGCCCCGGTGCCGCAAGCGCTTGTCTCCCCCACGCCCCGCTCCCAGACCCGCATGGCCACTTCGTCCTTTCCCGTAACGCGCATGAACTCCACGTTGGTACGGCCGGGAAACAGGAAATGATTCTCGATGGCGCCGCCCAGCAGTGGTACGTCGATGTCATCCAGCCTGTCAACCTCGATAACGCAATGTGGATTGCCCATGCTGACAAAGGTGAATTCGTGCCCGGAGCCGGCTGCTTCCAGGGTGACGCCGATGGCTTCACTCTTTCCCCGGATGCCCTCGTAGCCCAGGATGCCAGCGCCGCCCAGCCGTGCCCGGCCCATGAAGACGCGCACGGAGCCGTCAGCAAGCACATCCGGCGCGATGATGCCGGCGCCGGTTTCGACCGTCAGCGGACTGCCGGTGGCGAATCCCCGCGAAACCAGATGGCGCGCCAGCATGCGGATGCCATTGCCACACATCTCGGCCCTGCTGCCATCGGGGTTGAAGATGTCCAGCCGGAAGCCGGCAGTCTCGGTACCGCTCCAGAGCAGGATGCCGTCGGCGCCAATGCCGAAATGCCGGTCACACAGCGCCGCGGCCCGCGCGGGAGTCAAGTCAAAGCCAAGGTCGGCAGCGGCTACGATAATGTAATCGTTGCCGATGCCGTGCCACTTGAAAAACTCAACATTGGATGCAGCCATCTTCGTAACGGAACCCTTCAGGGATCAGCGGAGGTCATACGGAGCCATGTCCGGGCCGGCTTCAAGTCCCGCGGCGTGCAGCCGCTCAACGATCACGTCCACCTCCCGGCCCCCGGTCTCGCCAGCCAGATCGATTCTAACAATATCAGGCATCTTTCGCATCCAGGTCAGCTGGCGCTTGGCGTAGCGGCGGCTTTTCTGGCGGATGGCAGCTGCCGCCTCATCCAGCGTCAGCTTTCCCTCCACGCAGGCGGCCAGCTCCCTGAACCCGATCGCCTGAGCCGCGGTACGGGATACCGGTCCAGCCAGGGCGGCGCGCACCTCATCCAGCGCCCCCGCTGCCAGCATCCGTTCCACCCGCTCGTCGATCCGGCGGTAGAGCTGCTCCCTGGGAAGCTCAAAGCCGAACGACAGCACCTGATACTTCGACCCGGTCGTCCATAGGCGGTCGCGCTGGGAGGACAGCGGCCGGCCACTTTCGGCTGCCTCCAGCGCCCGCGCCAGCCGCCGGGGATTGCCGGCGTCGATGCCGGCGACGGCGTCGGGATCAAGCCGCTGCAGCCGGGCCAGCGCAGCATCCTTACCTTCTCGCTCTATCAATGCTTCCCACCGGCGGCGCGACCCTGCCTCGCCCCGCCCGGCGAAAGAGAAATCCCCCAGCAGAGCGCGGATGTAGAGGCCGGTGCCGCCCACAACGATTGGCAGGCGGCCGCGGCCGGCGATTGCGGCGATCGTTGCCCCCGCCTCGCGGGCAAAGCGGGCGGCGCTGTATTCCTCGCCGAGCGGCAGGCTGCCGATCAGATGATGTGGCGCGCAGGTTAGCAGCTGTGCCGGTGGTTGATCGGTGAGGATCGGCAGGCCGCGATAGACCTGCATCGAATCGGCGGAGATGATCTCGCCGCCGGTAGCGACGGCGACGCTTGCGCCCACGCTGCTCTTGCCCACGGCCGTGGGACCGAAGATGGCTACGACACCGGTGTTATGAGAAAACGGCAATTATGTCCACCTTTGGAGATGCCAGATTGGCTCGCAAGGCGGATCTTCCCCAAATGGGATTCACAGATGCCCTGGACCAGACTGTGATGCAGGCTGCAGACCAGCTCCATCTCACCGGAGAGCTCCCGGAAGATGCAGTTCAGGACATCGACGTTCAGCCGCCCCTGGTCGTCGCTGGATATCCGGGCGAACAGCCCCTGCTCGTCAAAGATCCCCGTGAGGTTTCTGATCCGGACCGGCAGCGGGCTTTCCGCGGTCAGGCCGGCGGCCGCCAGCTGCTTTTTTCCCTCCTCGAGACCGGCCCGGCGAGCCACGGTTTCCGGCCGCAGGCCGTTCTCGATGGCCCCCAGCGCGATCGAAGCCAGCAGGCGGTAATCGCGCGGCGGATACTGGCCCGTAACGGCGCCGCCCACGCGATAGCGGCGCCCCGGACGCCCGCCGTTGCCAGCCTTGAATACTTCTGACTCCAGCAGCCCGCCGGCCGTCATCTTCTCCAGATGCATCCTGGCCACGTTCGGGTGCAGGCCGAAGCTGCCGGCGACGCCGGTGACCGTGACCGGCTCGCCGCCGGCGGCGATGACGTGACGGTATATCCTCATCCTGGTCGGATCCGCCAGGATCCTGGTGATTTCGTCGTTACTGGGTGCCAAATCCTCTCCAGCGGTTCGTGGTTCTGGCGCAGTTCAAAGTATACGCTATTTGCCTGCCTGGATAAACACTATTGACATAGTGTTTATCTTGCTATATGCTCTTGCGGCCATGACGTCCTGGCGTCCGGCAAGCGTACATATAAACCAGCATCGCAAAAGGAGCGCACATGCAGAACCGGGGAACCAGCACTACGGAATGCGGCGGCCTTTGCGCCGATGCCGCCTTGTGCGCGATGGACGCATCTGTCCATGAGGCCGGCATGACGACAGTCTTTGACCGCTACGAGAGCCAGCAGCCCCGGTGCAAGCATGGTCTTCAGGGAACCTGCTGCGTTCTGTGCGCCAACGGACCCTGCCGGATCACGGCCAAATCGCCCGCTGGGGTCTGCGGCGCCTCGCCCGACCTGATTGTAGCGCGCAACCTGCTGCAAAAAGCCGCCATCGGCACGGCCGGAAACACGTACCACGCCGAGAACGCCGCCCGGGCCCTGCTTGCCGCCGCTGGAGATGATTGCGCTTTCACCGTCAGGGACGTCTCCCGGCTTGAGTCGCTGGCATCGGCGCTGGGGATCGACGCCAGCCGGCCGGCGTCCATCCTGGCTCGCGAAGTTGCTGAATTTTTCATCCACGAGCTCAACAAGCCCGACACCGAGGAGCTGGCGCTGGTGGAGGCGCTGGCCCCCGCCGGGCGGGTGGCAGTCTGGCGCAAGCTGGGCATCATGCCCGGCGGCGTCAATTCCGAGATCCGCACCGCCCTGGTCAAATGCATGACCAGCGTCAACAACGATCCGGTCGACCTGCTGCTGACGGCGATGAAGCTCTCCATTGCCAATGCCTATGCCGGCCTGCATGCCATCAACCGGCTTCAGGACATAATCCTGGGGGGCGCCGTCATCGGTGACTCCTCCACCAACCTGGGAGTGCTCGATCCCTCCACTGTGAACATCGTCGCCCACGGCCACCAGCCACTGCTGGCTTCGCTGGTAGCAGAGCTCGCGGCCAGCGAGGAGTTCGGGCGGATGGCGGGCGCGGCAGGTGCCGCCGGCATCAAGGTCTATGGCTCCATGTGCGAAGGCCAGGAGCTGTTTCAGCGCGGCGGCGCTTTCGCCGGCCAGCTGGGCAACTGGCTGCACCAGGAATTCGCCCTCGGCACCGGCGCCATAGATCTGGTGATGATGGACTACAACTGCTCGATCCCTTCGCTGCCGGAATACGCCGCGCGCTTCGCCACCAGGCTGGTCACTACCGATCAGGCGGTGAGGATGAGCGGCGTCGAGCGCCTGGAGCATACGCCGCAGACCGCGGCTGACACCGCCCGGGAAATCCTCGAGCGCGCTGTGGCCGCCTTCGCCGAACGCGGCAAGGTCGCCATCCCGCAGGAGAGCCAAAACAGCATCGCCGGCTTTTCCACTGAATCGGTGGTCGCTGCGCTGGGAGGCAGCGTCCAGCTGCTGGTGGACGCGATCGCCTCCGGCAGCATCCGGGGCATCGCCGCCGTCGTCGGCTGCACCACCGCCGGCCCGGAGGCGCGCGGCTGCAACATCATCAAGATCGCGGAGCGGCTGATCAGCAGCGATATCCTGGTTGTGACCGGCGGCTGCACCAGCTCGACGCTGCAGAACGCCGGTTTTACCGGGCCGGATGCCGCCGCCCTTGCTGGCCCCGGCCTGCGTGCCGTCTGCGATTCCCTGGGAGTGCCACCGGTGCTGTCATTCGGTTCCTGTACCGACATCGGCCGTATCGCTGACGTCGCCGCAGCTGTGGCCGGTATGCTCGGCGTGGACACAGCCGAGCTGCCGGTGGCGGTCTCGGCGCCCGAATGGCTGGAGCAAAAAGCGGTGGCCGATGCCTTCTTCTCGGTGGCGTATGGCCTCTTCACCCAT